>SOJA01000042.1 GCA_004376975.1 Candidatus Bathyarchaeota archaeon | reverse complement strand
AACTAATTTCTCCCTTTTTTTCTATAATTAGATTTCGACGGGATTTCACAGAGTTTTTATTGACCGTTTTCTTATTCTAACCTGAAAGTGATGCGGTTGGCTGAAAAAGTTGTCATAACTTTTCACGAAAAATTTAAGCAGTATGATTTAGGTGAGGGACACCCCTTTAGGGGAGATAGATTTGTCAACGTTATGAAATTCTTTAAACAGCAAAGCTTGCTCGATCTTTCTGATGTGGTTCTTGTTGAACCTCAGCCAGCTTCGAAGAAAGATCTCTTGAGCGTTCACGAAACGAGTTATGTGGATCTTATTCTTCGTTTAGCCAAGGAAGATAAACCCTATGATATTGAAACACCAGTCTCTCAGAAGATTCTTGAAGCTGCGATGCTTATTACTGGCGGCGCAATTACTTGCAGCGAATCAATTTATGACAGGAAAGCAAAACGAGGAATCTCGTTAGGTGGAGGATATCATCACGCCGGAAGAAATTATGGTGGCGGATTCTGCTTATTCAACGACGTAGCAATCTTAGTTGAACATTTAAGAGACAAGTATCATGTGGAGCGTTTCTTAATATTAGACTATGATGTTCACTTCGGAAATGGCACAAGTGACATTTACTACAAGGACCCTAGTGTACTGTATATTTCTGTGCATCAAGATCCCCGTACAATTTATCCAGGAACAGGATTCGCTTGGCAGATTGGAGAAGGCAAAGGGGAAGGTTACAACGTTAATGTCCCGTTGCCTCCTGGAACAGGTGACAAAACGTACCATTATGTTTTAGACGAGGTTTTTGTTCCTTTAGCTGAAGAGTTCAATCCTGAAATAATTATTGCTAATGGGGGGAGCGACCCGCATTTTGCAGACACTCTTGGAAACTTGAGGTTGACTGTTGAAGGTTTTTTTGATTTGTCTCGTACAATTAGGACGACTGCAGACAAGGTCTGCAATGGAAAACTTGTTTTAATGCCTGCAAGCGGGTACAATCCAACAGTCTTACCGCTTTGTTGGTATGCCCTCACTGCCGGTGTTGTTGGGTTAAAAGAAATCCGCGTTAGAGACCCTTATACTCCGCCAAGAGAATCCCCTGGTTGCTATAGAAAGGTTGAAAACACGATAAGCGAGTTGAAAAGGTTACTGAAGAAAAAGTGGGCGTCATTCAGTTGAAAAGGATGCAAGTAAACACTGCTTCACTCAGGCTTGCAAGCGGCTACATTCTTCAAACAGAATCATTGCTGACTGAAACTTTTATGGCTGTGTTTCTTCTTGTTTGCTTAGTGTTTTTCTTCTCAGTTAACGTGCATAACATTCTAGTAGGCCAGAGGTTTAGGAGGGTTGAGAAGGCATATGCGGAGGTTGAACGCCCCGCCGGTTTTGTTATGAGCCTAGCGGCTATCGGAACAATGGTTTACTTTCTAGAAGTGCTCTCTTATTTGCTTCTGGTTTTCACAGGCTTGACCTTCGCAGTATACGATTTTCCTTTCCTCTTTCAACTTCCGCCTATGTTTGCCATGCAAGTCACAGGCTTGGTTTTCACATCAGCAGGGTATTGTCTCTTCGTTTGGAGCGTGATTGTTCGAGGAAGATACGCCGTTTCTTGGGAGATGCCGACGAGCCAAAGGCTTATCACTTTTGGTCCCTACCGTTACGTTCGACATCCATCATATCTCGGCTACTTCCTCATGTTTCTAGGTCTTCTCTTTTTGTGGCCCAACATGTTTACGGTTTTCCCACTTATCGCGATCCCAGGGTACTGCTACGTCACCCTCAGCGAGGAGAGGCTTCTGATTCAGCGTTTCGGTGATGAATACATCAGTTACCAAAGGAAAACAGGCAGGTTTATTCCCAAGTTTCGTTCGACAAGTACTCCAAAGCAAAATTACGTGGAAGCTCCGTCGGTTTAGTTCACACAAAAATTGCTTCTCATTATGTTTTCTGTAAGATATTTAGCCATGAATTCATTCTATCCTTCGAACAGCGTTAGCGTTGTAACAACGATCAATTCACTAGTGTTACACAACCCTTGAAACTTTAATAGTAATACTGCTGATTTAGGTTGCCAACGAAAAATGCGAAGGGAAAGCCTACATGGAGAACATAGAGAAGATTCGTGAGCAAATTCCAATAGCCAAAAACAAGGTCTTCATGAATCATGCTGCACAGTCTTCCCTTCCGAAACCCGTAGCTGACGCGCTTCGCAAGTATATTGACGGCTTTTCGAACTTCGGAACTGCTTCGACTGAATGGAATGATGGTGGAAAACCGCTATTTGCAAGAATGGATAATTACTCAGCAACCAGAGTTTACGAAAAAATTGGTTACAAGAAGATAGGTGAAAAACTCTGGATAGACGTGGAAACCGGAATGAAAACCTAAAGTTAAGTGCATTTTTCCAAAAGCTCTTTTATCAAATTTATCGCGGACCATGAGGCCAGTGCGCTTGTCCTTGGATTTTCCGGATGTGGATCGTTTGCAAATTTTAGAAGCATATCGCCAAGTTTCCATTTAATTTTGATTTCATGCACATTCCTGTTCACTTTCGGGTCTGAAATTACTTTCACTTTGACTTTTTGAGGCTGAATAGTTAAAGCCAAGGTAGCTGCGATATTCATGCCCCTTGGAAAAAGCCGAGCAGCTTCTTCAGCAGTCCCTTCATACACCAGTTTTTCTTCTTGATTGTCCATTTCCAGAGCTTGGGGATTTTTCCTTGTGGTTAATATGACCTCATCGATTCCTGCTAATGCAGCGCTGGAAATGGCATCTAAACCACCGATGGCGCCTGACGGTATGTGAAGTTTGTTGCTTTTTACGTGTAAGTCTGGAAGAGCCCCTACGCTCATAACTATTAGCTCGATGTTTTCCGCTAAAATCTTGCTTATGTAGTCTCTAACAGCCTGCTGTGATGCAGCCTCCACGATAATTAGGGGTCTAAGTTCAATCATCTCGTCAAGGCTTTCAACAACCGTGACTGGAACATGCAACAACTTCTGGAGTTTTTCAGCTTTCTCTATATTATAATCATAAAGAATTAACTCATCACATTTGACAATTCCCTTTTCAAAGGCTCCTGAAATTATCGTGCCTATTGCTCCACACCCTATAATCCCAATTTTCTTCATCTACTTCATCTTCAAATCATTACTGAGCAGATACGACAATATTTCCCTCTATCTGAATAAAAGCTTCTTCACGTTTTTAACAGATTCGCCATGTTGACTTTCTCCATAAAAAAAGACTTCTCATGATTTGCTCCGATTATGCGGCTTTCAGTCTTTCTTGGAAAACCTTTCTAATGTCTTCTTCTCTTAATGGTTATCCGTGGCCTAAGTAGCGCGCGCATACATCAGCTGTGGCTAGGTTAATATTCAGTGGTGAATCGGGTATTAGAGTATCCTTGTATATCTCTGCCTTCACCTTTTTTGGGTAAGACTTCAATTTCCGCGATTTTACACGTTCCAATTATGTCTTCTTTTCCCTCATCTATGATGGAAGCACTCTCTTTATTTCCCGCATAAATCGTTAATTTCTTAACCTGTGTGTTTAATGGCATCCGTTTCTCAGCTTTTTCCCTCCTAACCCCGATTACCACTGCCATTATCAAGTCTCCATGCTTTTCTGCTTCTTCATCTACATGTTTTTCATCCAGCGTTGGCCAAGGAGACAAGTGTATGCTACTGTAACTCTTCTCTTCTGCATACATCAGATGATAAAGCTCCTCAGTTACGTACGGCGTTACCGGTGCCAGAAGCTGCAGAACTCTATATAAAACTGTGTACAGCGTGTATTGCGCTGCTTTTTTCTTCTCTTCTCCGTAAAGCTCCGGCTTATACAATCTGTCTTTTACAGCTTCTAGGTAGCAATCGCAGAAAACATGCCACGTGAAGTTACGGATTTCCTCCATAGCAATGTTAATCTGACATCTCTCTAGAGCGTCAGTCACTTTCTTCGTTAGCTTTTCAGCCTTGCTTAAAATCCATTTGTCCAGGGGCTGAAGTATATACTCCGCATTTTCATTCGGTCTATAATTTTTCAACTGATTACTTACAAAACGCGAAGCATTCCACAGCTTAATTAGGAAGCGCCATCCATATTCAACATCTGGCCAGCGGAAGGGTATGTCTGAACCTGTTGTACCACCTGCTGCAGCCCACTGCCTAGAAGCGTCAGCACCATACTTGTCTAGAACCTCTGGAGCGGCAACGTAGTTTTTCAGGGATTTGCTCATTTTTCTGCCGTCTGCACCTAAGACCATTCCGTTGATTAAACAGCTTTTGTACGGCTTCTCGTTAAACAATACTAGATGTCTGACCATAAGGTAATATGCCCACGTGCGTATAATGTCTATGCCTGAGGGATGCATATCAGCTGGAAATAGTCCTCTCCAATCTTCACGGTTCGGCCAGCCAGCGTGCACTGCACATGTGATTGACGAATCCATCCATGTGTCAAAAACATCCGTTTCTGAAATAAATTCAGTGCTTCCACATTTCGGACATTTTTCTATTTTTGGCTTTTCCATCTTAGGATCTACTGGAACCCAGCTTTCTTTGGCGAGGATTATTTCGCCGCATTTTTTGCAGTACCATATGGGTATTGGTGTGCCGAAAACTCTTTGGCGGCTTATTACCCAGTCCCAGTCAAGGGACCGAGCCCAGTCTATTAAGCGGTTTTTCATGTAATTCGGATACCATTTTACCTCGTTTGCAGCTTCCACAACCTTATCTGTTAGCACTCGCGTTTTCATGAACCATTGTTTACGTTCAAGAATCTCTACTGGTGTTCCGCACCTCGCGCATACACCAATTTCTTGTTGAAGACTCTCGATTTTCTCTAATAGACCAGCAGCTTCAAGGTCTTTCACAATGGCCTTTTTTGCTTCTACCGTTGACAACCCATTGTATTTGCCGCCTTTCTCATTTAACTTCCCGTTTTCAGTTAATATCATGATCACTGGAAGCTTGTTTTTTAACACTGTTTTTACATCTGCCTTGTCTCCGTACGTACATATCATCACTACACCAGTGCCGAAGGAAGGCTCAACCATTTCATCTGGAATAATTCCAACTACGCCGTTAGCAATTGGCACGTGTACTTTTTTTCCTATGTATTTTCTGTAGCGGTCATCTGTTGGATGTACTGCAACAACGACACATGCCTGCAAAAGTTCTGGACGCGTAGTTGCTATGAGCAAGTGTTCTCTATTGTTTTCTAAGGGAAACCTAATGTAGTGTAGTGTGCCTTCCCGCTGTTCATAATCCACCTCTGCATCTGCGATTGCCGTTTCACAACGGGGACACCAATTCACTGGATATGTGCCTTGATAAATGAAGCCTTTCGTATATGACATTACAAAGCTTAGTTGCGTAAGCTTCCAATACTCTGAATTCATTGTGCGGTATTCTGTTGACCAGTCCACGCTGCAGCCTAAACGAATTATACTGTTCTTCATCATGACTATGTATTTCTCAATTGTTTGCTCACACCATTTCCGAAACTTGTCTGGCGACACATCTCTTTTCTTAACATTATGTGTTCGTTCAACTTCAACTTCTATACCCAATCCGTGACAGTCCCATCCTTGAGGGAAGAAAACATTGTAGCCTCTCATACGTTTGTATCTGGCTGCTATGTCAAAATATGTCCAATTCAACACATTGCCCATATGAAATTCACCTGAGGGATAAGGAGGCGGCGTGTCAATACTAAACGTTGGGCGTGTCTTATCATTCCAGTCAAAACGGTAGACACCCATCTCTTCCCATTTCTTCTGCCACTCCTCTTCAATCTTACGAATATTGAATTTCTTAGGCAGCAACTGCTTCATCATTACAACATCCTAAACACGCTTAAGCCTTAGGAAAAATAAATATACCGATAAATAACACTTACCCTTAGAAGGTTTAGGGGAGCTGGGATAAGACCCGGCTGAGAGGACGGTCGAAAACTGTCGACCCTTAGAACCTGA
>SOJA01000071.1 GCA_004376975.1 Candidatus Bathyarchaeota archaeon | reverse complement strand
TAATCAAATATTGCTGTCTTGCGTTCTCTTAAAAAAGTTTGAATCTCTCCAATTTCACCGCGATAGAAGCGTCTTGAATGAATCAAAACAGAGAAAAGGAAACCGAGCACTGTGAGCCCTAACACGACTGAGCTACTAAAAAGCTGTAATGGTAACATTGCGATAATATACAAAATCAATGTGCCAAGGTAAATGTCAAGTAGACAAACTTGTAGAAAGTCTAAATCTGCAAACAATCTAAGACGCTGAAGGAAAAGGGCTCTGATAGGCTCTCCCATTACTGCCAAAAAAAACATGAAGACTAGTAATTGTAACAGGAGCCACAACCTTGGCAAATCCCTAAAGCTATATCATCAAATACCCTTCTTTAAAAAACTAGCGTTTTATTTCACAAGGTTCTCTGATAAATCTCTAAGACCTTGTCCAAATACTCTTCCCAGCTGAGAAAGGTTCTTTGAGTTTCGCCAGTTTTTGGAGGGGTTTTCCTTGCGGCTTTTAAGATACCATCCGCTACAGCGCTTGGACTAAACGAGTCTACTCCTTCGACTAATCCTTCTCTTACCATATCGGCAGTCGCACCTGAATTCTTCACAACGGTAGGAACCCCTATCACGATTGCATCATGTATTACTCTGCTGAAGCTCTCCAATTGGGAAAGTGAAACGAAAACTCCTGCTCTAGCGTACTCTGCCAGTAGCTGTTTTCGTGACAATTTACATTTCCATTCTATATACCCCTCTATGCCAATTTCATGAGCCAAACTTACCAAACGTTCATGTTCTGGGCCGTCACCTATTATTACAAGTCTAAACGTTTCCTCTTCCATTTTTACAAGGTATGCAAAGGCTTCTAGAAGCTTTTCAACATTTTTATATCTCCGCAAGACACCTATGTAAAGGACTCTAATTGGTCTCTCAGGGCTCCACTTAACAGACTTGAGTTCCATTAGGGATATGCCTTCTCGAATTAGAACTACGTTCTCGCACTTAGGAAAATCTTCATGAATTATTCTCATTTCATAAGGCGAATTAGCTATAACGAATTCTGTGCGTGGAAAAACAAGTTTGTCAAGCGAATATTTGTACAAGCCAAGTAGCAAGTTTCTGATGCGGGTTTGTCCGAATTTGTGGTAATGTGGTTGCAGCACCATTCTTTGTCTTCTTCTCTTCAACAAAGCTACAAAGGTTGGCAAAAGAGTGTGAGCGTTATGAACATGAACTATGTCCGCCTCTTCCCTCTTTATTGCTCTAACAAAACTCGGTGGTGGAAGGTAAAGCGGGTCTCCAACCAGAGGTTTGAATCTTTTGACTAAAACTCCATTTATATTTTGTTTCTCTCTTGTCTTGCTGCTAAGATCTGTGGAGTAAACGGTTACGGATAACCCTCTTTCAACAAGTATCTCGCTTATTCTTTTCACTACAATTTCCACACCTCCAAAATTCGGAAAGTAGCGTGGCGTAACCTGCAGTATCCGCATATGGTTTCTCCTAGACCCTTTTTTCAGATTGAAATTTTTGTACTTTTTATAGGTTTCCAGACATATGGAACTTCACCTTTACTGAAATGTAGCCTTGCTACAAGGTAAGCAAAGCCCTCTAGAACCGCCCCCAGTAGAGCATAGGGAATCTCACACAATTTTAGGGTTGAAATAGTCCACGCGATATTTCTAAAATCAGAGGTCGGCACCACAAAACCAGCTGCTCTTTGGATTTGTAAATGCCCAATCCGAATTCTTTTGCGTTGTCTAAACAAGTCAGCCACACTCGTTGGGCATCTTATGAATACTACAGCTTCTGGCATATACAATATCCGATATCCCTGCTGG
>SOJA01000199.1 GCA_004376975.1 Candidatus Bathyarchaeota archaeon | reverse complement strand
TTGCGGACCTAACGGCTCAGGCAAGTCGTCTATACTGCTTGGGATTTCAGTTGCGCTGGGGCAATCCTACACCGAACGATCTAAAAAGTTGAGCGATCTCATTCGATGGGGTAAAGACCAAGCGCGCGTCACGTTAGTTTTGGACAACTCTCGAAAAAGCGGGCGTCGACCAGTTCCAAGAATCAATAAAGACTACATTTTTTTGACTAGAATGTTGAGGCGTGACGGAAAATACTGGTTCGAACTAGAAAACAGGGCTGCAAATAAGAGAGATGTCGAAAGGCTTCTCTCAAAGCTCGGAGTTGACCCGGACAACATGCTAATTATTATGCACCAAAATATGGTGGAACAGTTCACGGTGCTCCAGCCTCAAGAAAAGCTCAAGATGGTGGAAGCAGCGGTGGGGTTCGAATCCTACCGCCAAAACGTTTCTAAGGCTCAACGAAAGCTTAGCCGTATCCTAAGTCAAGAAGAGTCGGTGGGCAAGCTCCTCGAATCTGCTGAACAGACGCTGGGCTATTGGAGAGAACAGTACGACAGGTACCAACGGAAAAAACAGCTAAGAATGAAGCGGAAATTCCTTGAACGAGAATCGGCGTGGGCCGAAGTTTCAAGGCGTGAGAAAACGGTTACTGAACTGAGAAATCAGGTTCGAGGAAAACAAAGTGAAATCTCACATGTCGAAAATGAAACAGAAATCATTAATGATCAACTAAACAAGCTTCAGATGAGACTGGAACAAGCAAAGACTGAATGGCAAAACATTGTTCAAAAACGATTGAAACTGGAATACGAAAAGGCAAAGCACGAAGTAGGCGTTTCACTGGCCAATCAAACCATAGAAAAAACACAATCTTGGTCAGAAATTCGACAGAAAGGAATAAAGGACTACCTAGACAAAATAACGCAGCTAGAGACGACATTTCATAGGATTGTAAACCCCATAGATATAAAAACTCGATTTGCAGAACTCAAGGAAACCTACGAAAATTTTGAAAACACGTGGACTCAACAGTTAAACCTTAGAAGTGAAGGTTTGAAAGCCTCTATTGAAAACTCCTACGAGCAACTCGAAAAGTTGCGTGTCCAAATCTCGGACGTTGAAGCAAGGGGGGATCACCTAAATTTCGAGATCGAAGGTACCAACGGGGAACTTTTGGATTATAAGATTAACTTAGCTTTACTACAGTATCGAAAAGAAATCGCCACAAAGACTCTAGAAAAACTGAAAAAACAGCTTCAAGTCTCGCTTGCTGATCTTGACGAAGCAGTAGAAAAGGCTAAGGAGACAGGTCCACAGATCGTGCCCACGAAAAATGTTGCAGAGATTTTAGACGAGATTCGAGTGACAGATGGGCACCTCGCCGCCCTTGCCGACGTTTCCGAAGACATCGAACGTATGTACGAATCCTACTCTAAGCTTTACTTAGAACTGAAGGAAAAGGCTCAGTTGGTTGCGGAAAACCGTGAAAAAGCCTTGGAAGAAGTAAAGATGAGGATGACAGCGTGGAGAATGGTTATTCAAGACCTCCTTAAGCATGTTAACCTCCGATACGCGGGAATCCTTTCACAAGCTCAAGCGATCGGAGAGGTTAAGTTGGTAAACGAACATGATATCGAAGATGCAGGTCTCGAAATACTTGTGGGTTTCAAGGGAGGAAAACCTGTTCCTCTTAACTCCTACACGCAGAGCGGTGGGGAAAGAAGTATTGCAACCATGAGTTTTCTCCTCGCGTTGCAGCAGCACGTTCGATCTCCGTTCAGAGCTGTTGACGAGTATGACATTCACATGGACCCCAAAAACAGAGAGATTATCGCTGATCTACTGGTTTCCTCGATTAAGGGACTGGATGCCCAATACTTAGCAATCACGCCTAGTCAGATAACGTTCACGGGAAAAGACGTTCACATAATTACAGTTCAAAACGTTGAAGGAACTTCGCTTGTTAAAGAGGTAGTCTAATTGTCCTCAAAAAGGCAGAGGAAAAAACTCGGTAGCGAACGTCTTCAACGCGTCATTGACTTATGCAAATCTATTGAGGAAAGAGGTCTTGATCCTTTCATCGTGGATGTTGACGACATTCTAACGGTTGTTCGAGAATATTTCCCAGAGTGGGAGCTGCCAGAAGAACTCTGCTTAGACGCCGAAGCTATTCACAAACTAGCCTCGGTCATTAAGCTCCAAAGCGACTGGGTGAAGCATCAGTCAACTTCTCTCTACACCGATCCGTTTCTGCTTGAGGAGAAAATACGAAGGCTAAGCAAAGAAGAGCTTACTAACCTTTTTCTTGAGGTTTGGCATCCCATCGTCGAATTAGAGCAGATCTCTCCTCATAGCTTGGCTGAAGCCACCAAATACTGGCAAAGCCTCCTTCCAATCAGCGAGAGATGGCTAAAAACCTCCTCTCTAGAAACGGAAACTGGAGCCACAACACGGGAAGAGTTAATCAAGCAGAGAATACTCGCTGAAAAAGCTTTCTCAGAAGAGTTAGAAATGTCTTGGGAAGAATTAAAACAGAAGGTCGGCGGTGCAGGTAAGATTCGATACTGGGATTTCATTGGCGCCGACACGTATTCTGAAACGATAAAGCGAGCGTATATGACAAGTTTTCTTGTAACATATGGATACGCAACCTTGGAAGTGCATCGACTAGAGGAAGAGATTTTCATTAAACCCTTCGAAAAACCAGCGTCTATGATCGGGAAAAAGCAGTTGATCTCTATTCCTGTTTCTGTGAGCGCCGAAGAATGGATGAAGTGGAAAAGAGGCGAGCAGGATTGAGGCGAAAAGGGTATTACATGAGAAAAATTAAGAGAGCCACGCATCTCCTATTTTACAGACATCACAGAAAGCCGGGAGTGAAGGGCTGGGAACTAAGAAGAAGGTTAGGCTCTGACTATCCTAAGGTGCTTGGGATACTGGACGGTCATTTGGAAAAACTGGATTTACAAGTGAAGACAGTTTTTGAAGGGGAAAAAACCGTTGAGAAACCAACTGTCCAGCAGCTGGACAAAGCTCGATTCTATATAACGCTTCGAGGAAGCCTCACGCCAAAGGAGACTAAAATGATGGGTTGGCGCATCGACGACATCGCAGGTCTAGCCACAGCCATCTCTTGCATAATATCAAAGAAAGGAAAGGCACCAAGAGAAGAGGTGGAAGACCTTCTGCGGAACAAGCTTCCAGGCTGGAGGGTAGACATAAACATGAATCGTTACATTCGATCCGGCTACCTAGCTGAAGATGAGAACAAACAATTATACCTCGACTGGAGAACCTGCGCTGAGATTGACCAAAAAGCTTTGGTTGATCTGCTTTTAGGAACTGAAAGCTGAAGAGCACAACAAGAGAATGCGGAAGATGCGTATTGAAATTTTCTATCTTCTGATTTTTCGGTAAAGGACAGCAACTACGTTCACCATTATTAATGCAACGAGGATGAGGAATGGGCTGTTGAGCAGAGACTCTCCAAGAGATAGTGGAAGCTCAAAGATTAAAGTATCCCCATCTTCAGCAACGTGTGGGCTAATCGCTCTCGACGGCAGTGTGAAGTAACAAATAGGGTCGAATTCGATTGAACTTGTGTGGTTGTAGTAATAGTGAACTGGCGTTGTTTTGTTTTCGAATTCCCATTCCGCTATTGGCTTACCGAAGTATTCATTAAAGTCTAGCGCGTAATCGTCTGTTAGGTTGACGTGAAACTTTCTCCAATCAGTCCTTACGTTATAAATCTTGTTCGTTGTTGTCTTGTTAATCGTAATGCTGATGATGTCTGAGCCGACCAGAAGAAATTCTACACGTATTGATCTCGTTGAATCGTCAAAAATCTCCTGTGTAGGATCATATATGCATTCTACATTTTTTAGGTCTTTTTCTTCTAAACTTTCTTCGATGGCTCGTGGAATCGTTGAGACGTCGAATAAATGTTGACGTATAGTTTCATTATATATTCTAGAGTCGATGTTTTGAAAATCGAAGACAACATGGATGTTTTGATCCATTGTGGCTTGAATGGTCACAGAGGCATAGGCTGGCGTAACCAAGGTAACGAGTAAGACAACTAAAAGAGAGGTTGTGGCTAGTTCTCTCATTTTCGTCCTTTCTCCAGTTTGTAGGTTATATTTGAATCTTTATAAATCATATTCAGATCATATAAAGCCTTGTAACCTCGCTTCGTTTATAGAAAGGACAAAATCACATCTACGAATAGTACAGTAGCGAAGAGGGATGACGCCACCGTTAATAGGGTCAAAAGGAGAAACCTAATCCTTAATTTGTTCAGAGCATTGGTAAGTTCTGTTCTCTTCACCAGATAAAAGGGTCCAGCGCGGTTCATGATTATGGTCGGAGCAGGATGAGTGAGCTGAAGTTGATTCATGCGTGAGTTGAGAGCCCGCCGAAGACGAAGGCTTGAATCCATAATGCAAACGCTGAACCAATCTTCACAAACATAGGCTTGGTATGAGGCTTAACAGAACGGCTTTCTTAGAGGTGGATGATTCCACAATCCCCGACACTAGGTTAGCCAAGCCTCAAACCTCTATTATGAGTGGGAAAATTGAGCCTACGGTCATGTGACCGTACTCCATAACCTCTGGCTAAATGGCATATCTTACTTTAGCTGGCAAACAAACTGCAACTTCCTCATTAGTAAAAAAGGAAGGGAATCGTCGAGTTTTTAGTGCTCATTCCATCTCGCTTGACATTCGTATTCAATCAATAAAGATGAAAAAATGTACAATTACGGCTATAAGCCACAGTATCAAACCGATCATTACCATGATTTTTCCTTCTTGTCGATAGCGTTTCCTTTCCTCAGTCGTCAATCTCTTGAAGACAATTCTATGGTCCAGCGAACCTGAACCTGGATAAGGATATCTTTGATTTATTGTTGAATGACAGTTCTCCTTATAGTAGATGAAAGAGAGAAGAAACTGGACGCCACCCACAAACACCAAAAAAACCCCCTCGTACACAAAAATGACTGGAGAAAGAATGTTTGATATCCATAGAATAGGCAAAACGAACAAATTTACAACAGCAACATACCCAAAAACCTTTATCACAAATTTAATCCAACGTACATTTCGCTCAAAAGTAAGCCTCATTCAGTATCCCTGGTAAAAAAAGTAGTCAGAACATATAGGCTTTACTCGGGCTAAAAAACCAGTTGCATTCCTACAACTGCTATCTATTGTTTCAAACTGTACTAAAGATTTAAGAAAGAAACTTCTACTAGCCATAAACTTCTGTGAGTTGAAAATGAGTAAGGTCATTTAGAATACGAACAATTGGACTATCACTAGGATTATCGCGATCGGCAACAAGAATATTAAGCCCAGTACTGTGGCACACAAGGCCCCAAACCAACCTGAATCATGATCTTTAATCAAAGAATACCTTACTGCAACCAGCAAAACAAAGAAAAAGATGAATAGGGCAATGAAAGGCTGAAGGAAAGCGAAACATAAATCAGAAATAATAACAGTCAGAAATGAGATTATAAAAACGTTCAAGAGGTTCTTAAGTTCTCTCCCAACCACAATGGAGCAGGCTACGTACAAAGCAATTGTCATCACAACGACATTCACCATAAAAACAAGATTGTAAGCAATGAAACCACAAATAGCTAATGCTAAAGCACCAAAAGCATAAGGAATTACTCTTGGATTAATCCTGTTTACTCTCTTTTTCTTGGCTTGCATCTCATTTTAAACTGTGCTAAAAAGGTTTAATAATCTTTATCTCCTTTAATGAATAGCAAGAGAGAAAGCGTGATCTCATGTTTCAGTGGCTTAAAGATCTGTTGACTATCTACACGTGGAAGGAGTTCTGGATGGTCGTAAGTGTACCAACTATGGTGATGGGCATCTGGTTTCTCATCTGTTTCCTACTCACAATCCCCGTCATCATTATCAGAGCCATATCTATCTGGTCACTAATATCCATCTTAACGTTGGGAAGTGCCACAGTTGATGCGTTAAGGAAAC
>SOJA01000134.1 GCA_004376975.1 Candidatus Bathyarchaeota archaeon | reverse complement strand
TCAAGTAAGATTCGGGAGAGGGTTGGAATGGCTTCTCCCCAGCTTTTTAGAAACGTCATCTGCAACATGAAGAAATTTTATCATGGAAAAACTCATATCTTAGACGTGGAAGGGAAAGTTGGTTACACTAAGCTGAGCAAATTGCCGGATTTTCCAGAACTTGCTGTTGTAATGCTTCCGCCTAGGCAATCAGTTGAGCAAGCAGAGATATGCGCTGCGAATGGTGTGAAAGCTCTTGTTATGATTACTGGAGGATTCAGGGATGAACAGCGTTCGCAATTGCTCAAGATTAAAGAAGGATATGGTGTGAGGATTTTGGGGCCAAACACGATTATGGGTGTTATAAATACTGCCAACGGGTTAAATACAACATTTGAGAAAAATGTTATGCCTGAAAAAGGAAATATTTCGGTTATATCTCAAAGCGGAGGAGTTGGTGCCTGTCTGCTTGATTGGGCATGCTTTTACAGGGTTGGCATGAGTAAATTCGCTTTTGTAGGGGATAAAATAGACATTAACGATGTTGACTTGCTGAGGTACTATGGAAACGACAGAAAAACGAAGGTCATATGCTTATACATGGAGGGAATAAAAGAAGGAAGAAAATTCATAGAAGAAGCCAGAAAAATAGTGAAGAAAAAACCCATACTGGCTCTGAAAGGTGGAATAACCCAAGAATCCGCAAAAAGGGCGAAGTCACATACAGCTTCAATTGCCGGTTCAGATCAGATTTTTGATGCAGCCTTCACAAAAGCTGGGATAATAAGGGTTGAGAATATTGAGGAGTTAATGAATACAGCCATAGCATTCTCGAAACAGCCCCCAATGCATGGAGATAACGTGGCAATCGTAAGCAACGTCGGCGGACCAGCAATACTAGCTGCAGACGCTGTTGTTAGAAACAACTTGAAACTTGCAACTTTGTCTGAGAAGACCAAAAAGGAGATAGAAAACCTCTATCCAGGCGTGGACGCAGCAAATCCTATAGATATGATAGCTGATGCGAGGGCTGAAAGGTACTCTAAAGTGTTAGAGATGGTGCTTGCGGACGAAAACGTGGATGGTGTTCTGATAATAAACATGCTTAAGTCATGTTTCTTTGAACCGGAAGACGCCGAAGTAATCCCAAAGGTAGCGGGAAGATATGTGGATAAGCCGGTTGTTGATGTGCCAGCCGGGGGGGAAGACTTTGCAAGGGTATATGAAATCTTGGGTGAGACAAGTATTCCTTTGTATAATTTGCCGGAAAAAGCTGTGAAAGCCCTGAAGGCTTTGAGAGTTTATGGGAAAATCCTTGGGCACTAACCGAACTGGGAGAGTCGCAGAGTTTGTTGTGAGCAGGTCAAGTTCAAGTTATTGAGCAGTAAGTAAAGAAATTGTGTTTATGGAGAAAACTGGATAAGGTCATGCTTATAGATACTCAAAACATTTTTATTGTAATCACTGGTTCTATATACTGTTGCTTGATGGGTGTAATCACTTGGGTAATAGTGCTAAGAAAGAAAAGAAGCTTATGGCTGTAGAGGGCGATTTGGCACATAAGATCATAGAAATAGCTAACAGGAAAGGTATGACTGTTTATAATTTCACAAACGAAATTCTGCAACAAGCAATTAAGGCAGAAGGCATGAACCGATCTTTAGAGGATGTTGTTGAACGTTTCAGGCTGCTGCAGATTCAGCGAGACAGCGGAGCTGTGTATGCAACAGCAGATGTGTTATTGTATATGGTACAGGAGCTCTACAAACAGAAAAAGGAGGAGCTTCTTCAGAAGTGGTATGAATCTGGACGTTGGCATGGGAAATACTTCAAAATCAAGTTTAATGATGAACAACCCTTAGATATGGTTGAAAAATTTTTGCGAAGTTGCTCTCCGGATTCCTGTGAAATTCGAATGTTTAGAGATGGAGATAAGCTTTTGTTAAACAGGGTATCTCCTAACGACTCGATGGAGTATACTGAATTGTTTTCAAAATTCTCAGAAGGCATAATGCACTCCTTTGGTTATGAAACCAAGATGAACGATGTTTCCAAAGGATTAATAGCACTACAGTTCGAAAAGAGAAAGGTCAGCAGTGCCACGATCATAGAAGATGGGAGATAAGGAAACTAATTATTGAATTACCTTGGCCTGCAATATATTTTCAAACGAGAGTTTGGTGGAAATTTGTTTAGTTAACTTTTGTTAACATTAATAACTAACCAATAACTAGTGTTGAAGAAGGTTTTCCAGTGTATACACATCTAAACTCAAGGTATTTATAAATATGCGGATATTTTAACCGTATAAGAAAAGGAGAAAGCAAAATGAAAAAAAGTCTGTTGTTAATAATACTTTTGCTATCGATGATCATGACAAGCTTATTGCTGGCTGTCCAACCCGCAAGGGCAGAGCATGAAGCAATTATTGAAATATCACCAAAGTACTTCGGCGCAGACTATCCCGAAACAAAAATATTCAATGTGTTCAATAGTGGACCAGATTCTATAGTACTAGTTATAATTGCCTTTCCAGATTTAATTGAGGAAGGTGATACTGACTTCAAGCCTGTAGACTACGACAAACCAGAAGGATGGACGGCTTCTTATGAAGTAGCGCTTCGCCAAGTCATCTTTCAATCATTGGATTGGGAAACATATTACATTGGCGCTGAAAAGTTCTATGATTTCAAAATAGTCTTTGATGATGGTCCTCATGAAGAAGGGATGTATGAATGGATCATAACAACGAGTGATTCTGCTGAAGTCGCCCACACATATTATCGCACACAATGGATCGATGTCACCCCGCCTGAGATAGCTATTACTCATCCGCTGGACGGTTCGAAAGTTAACGTAACATATGATGAGTGGCCAGATGTTTATTTCTTCTGGACAAACGGTACAGTAAGTGATGGATCATCTGGAGTCAAACATGTTAAAGTAAAGGTGTACAATGAAACATGGGATTCCGACTGGGAAATCGCTACCATAGAAAATGGTCAATGGTACTACAAGTGGTATACTGTAGAATGTGGATGGGATTACACTGTTGAAGCAAAGGCTGAGGACAACGCAGGCAACATCGCATCAACGTCGCATGAATTTAAGCTTCAATGTCGAGGCACAACGATAGAGCTTACACCCAACAACGGCACGGTGGGGCCCACATCAGAGATAGATCCAGAGACTGGTTGGCATAAAGGAAGCATCTATAGTTACGGAAGCAAAACCTTGGGAACAACTGTGAAAGTACATGGTTTCGGTTTCAACGAGAACTCTAACGTTAGCATATATGTAGACTTTGATTGGCTTGTGAAAGAGGTCGAAACGAATCCTGACGGAGAATTCACTACCTCTTTTGTATTTCTGACACTACCAGGTGGTGACCACGTGGTCTATGCAGAAGATGATGCCGAAGACCAGCGTTACGCAAAAGAAACATTCACTATCAATCCAGAGATAATTTACAAGCCAGAGACCGTAATTGGGCCTGCTATTATCGAGGCCATCGCGACAGGGTTGCCGAGCCACACTGATGTTGTGGGATTTACCATAGATGGTACTGATGCCTTGCTGACTGTTAACCATCATATTACCTACTATTGGTATACCGATGATATTGGAGTTCTTAGAAGCAGGGCAGCTGGTAATCCTGGTTTCTCAATGCCTGTCCTTCAACCTGGAACATATGAAATCGCCCTCTGGAGCAGTTATGGCGAAGGAGACTACGAGCTAATTGTAGCTAACAAATTGCTTGTCGTAAATTGCTTCGAAGACTTGTGTATTAAAATAGATAGAATCGACGGAAACGTAGTTGACATCTTGACAGAAGTAGGCCTCATTGAGATCAAACTTGACGACCTTAAGCCAGTAGTTGCAAGGATAGACGGAAACGTAGTTGACATAGAGACTATAGTGGGAAACATACAAGGAACAGTAACGTCAATCGATGGTAACACAACCGTTATAAAGACTGACGTAGGCGATATCTATCTTGACACGCAGGAGATCCTAGGGCAATTGCCAGATGTCCCCGATTCCACTTTGACTTCATACATTACTACCATATTGTCTGCGATTGCTGCGATAGCTGCAATCATTGCTGCGGCAGTGGTTACAAAAAGGCTTAAAGTAGCTGCATAAAAGGAACAAACTCTTAAACCAATCCCCCATTTTTTTCTTTTAAAAAGAAAACCAATATGAAATATTAAGAAGGTTTCAGTGTGCCTGATGAAGAATTGAAAACGTTGAAGCTGGTTACCATTGCGTTAGGGCTTATCAGCATTGTAAACATGATTGCGATGGGGGCGTACATAGTTTCGTATTGTTTAGCCCTAGCTTTTTTAGATAGATTCCAAATGGAGGCAAATGTTGTAGGACTCGCCACTGCTATCTCTGTTTCTTTAGTGCTTTACGGATGCTATTCAGTTTATGGAGCTCACTTTTTTCGAGGAGGCATCTGTAATTTGGTTGCTGGCACGATAACCATAGGGATATATTTATACTACACTCTAAATTTGCCTCTCCTCCAGCGGCTTGGCCCGCTAGGCTATTTTCTCCTTCTACCGGCCCTGATGAGCGGGGTTATTGGAATAGTAATATCAAAACAACAACACCGAGAAAGATAAAGGCTAGAATACTAGCCCGAAGGTGACTTCACTCTTTTTTTCAGAACCATTGGCAGAGAGATCTTTGGTTTTGCAGAGAAAAGATGAACAACCAACAGGGACACAGCAAATGTAGTCAACATAATCCCCATCCCAACTTGTTCTTCAAAGGCTTGCCAATGTGCAAGATAGCTTACGTAACTAGCTCCAACATTAGCAACGTAAAAGATTTCAACAAACATTCTGGAGATATTGGCAAAGAAGAAAATTGCAAAAGCCGATACGCTCAAGGCTGTATATTTGCGACGAGATATGGACACTTCCGAAAAGCTGGAGTAGGCCCACACTGCAAAAACAAACATGAAAGTCCACAAGCTTATTCCAACAATGTCCACGCAGGATAAAGTCACCACGAATCTATGGCCTAAAGAAGGAACATAAATCGCAGAGCCTTCGGTAACGGAAGGTACGCCTACAAATGACAGCAAGACAGAAAGTAATGAACTGATCGAGCTTTCGATAATCATTTACTGATTCCTCACTTGTATTATCGTGTATCTACAGATATGCGATACTTTATAATTACCTTACGCATCAAAAATCTGAACAGCAACTCATAATGCTACTGAAACAACACAACCACCTCACCCTCAGTAAATCTATGGAGCCCACACTGCACGCGCGTCTGTACAGAAGAAACGTGGAGAAAAAGCTCAGAAGCAACCTGCAGGAGAAGACTATTTTGAAAAAGACGGCAAAACGAGTCTTAACCGAAAATGCATGTTTGTCTTCTTATCTTGTTAGTTTTTGCATAGTTTCAGCTAATATGAAAAGGCCGATCAAGATCACAATTGTTGGGATAAGAGGTAGAGAGTATCCTAGAATTCCAGCTCCTCCAACGGCGAAAGCTACTAAGCCGATGAAAAGACTGAATTTGCTCATTCTAATACCGACTCCTGCCCTTGCGACATTGAGACCCAGTAAAATCAGTCCCACTCCCAAAGCCATGTAAGATCCAGTGTCCACTTGGAAATATTCTCCAGCTAGCCACCCAGCCCCAATCAGGACAAAGAAGGCACCCCAAGCTACACGATTTAGAGTTCTTCTACGAACCAACAACCGTAACCTCAAATTCAGATTGCTGTAGAGACTTATTTAAGCCTTAGCAGCCCATGCACTCCATAAAAAGGCGAACACCAAAATACCCCAAGGACGTTATTAGCAGTTTTACAAACATTACACATGTTTTAATCTGTTATGTACAGTTTACTTCTTCAAGAACCATAGAACTACGCGCTCCTCCTTAAATCCAGGATTGGCTCCGGCTAGAACTCCGTCAAGTGTGCTTTGCATCTACGTGTGTACCATGTTCTTTCTCATTGATTTCATGAACTCGTCGAAAAGCCTCTCAAAGAAGTCTTTCTTTAGTTGAGGGCCCTTTCCAATGCCTGAGCATTCATCTGTATAGATAAAAGCGTATCTGTTATTTCCAAGGTTATCAAGCAGGAATGGATAGAACCTGCAGATAAGCGGTCTCATCTGATAGATAGAGCATGAATCATCTTTTAGAAACACGCACTTTCCATCATTAGTCTTTCTCATCTGGTAGACATAGGGTTCAAAACCTTCAATTTTCTCAGCGAATTCATCAGGACAAACTGAAGCAGTTTCAGATATGTGATCAGCCTCACTCTTCAATAAAAGAATCAACCTAGTCCTACCTTCAGCATCTCCACAGCACAAGGCGCATCTCTCACAGCTAAAACGAACATGTTTCGGATACCTGAAACTCAAGCCGATCTCACCTGACTATTCACAAAAACAAGGTCAAAAAACTATTTTAATAGCACCCATCAAATCGTAAGTATTAGCTGATTATTGAAACACGTAAGCCAACAATCTCTTGCATAATGCAAGAAGAACACGGAACGTTCAGAAACATTTTGTGCTGTTTGCACGAAAAAGCTATTTATTGCCTTTCCTATGCCTTTGGGGAAGCGAAACTTTCTTCCTCTGTTTCTTCTGCATCTCCTTAGCCCTTTTCAATTGTTTATGTTTTTCACGGCCTGCAGCTTTCTCTTTCTTGCTTTTTCTAGCCACGTTTAAACCCTCATTTTTAAGGGCACAAATACATGACACTTACTAAAAAATGTTGCCATCCTTAAAGAAACGTCAACATATACAGCGCGCGCTAGCCAGCGATTAAGGAACTTCCGTTTTTGAAATAGCACGAAGAAATCTTGAACTGGCTTACAAAAATAGTTAAATAGATGTACGACGAAAACTATATCGAGTCATCCTAAGATGATAAAAAGACTTGTTCTAGACGTCTTGAAGCCGCATAAACCAACCGTTGTGGAACTTTCTGAATCACTCAGTCACATAGATGGTATAGAAGGCATAAACGTAATTACTTATGAGATAGACCAGCAAGTGGAAAACGTAAAAATTATAGTTGCAGGAAATAACATAAACTTCGAAAGCATCAAGAAGAAACTGGAAGAGCTTGGGGCTACCATCCATTCTGTTGATGAAGTTGCAGCTGGCAAAAGAATCGTTGAGGAAGTAAGAACACCTCAAGATAGATCTGCCCGAATGTAAGATGAGTTAAGACTCTCATGAATCTTCTTGATAAAATAAATAGGTACATAAGGATCAGCGAAATCGCTCCAATAAGTAGAAGATATTTTATAATGAATGCTTTTGATGGAGCCACCACAATTTTGGGCATCGTAGTAGGAGCGTATGTAGCTGAAATAACCAGCGAGTCTTTGGTGATATTGTCCGGTTTGGGTGCAACTCTTGCCATGGGGTTGTCAGGTTTTGCAGGAGCATATATGACCGAAGAAGCTGAGCGTGAAAAGAAGATTAACACCTTAGAGAAATACATGCTTATAGATCTGAAGAACAGCGTGGTAGGTAAGGCAAGTCGTTTCGCTTGTCTATGGGCTGGAATAGTTGATGGAGTATCTCCGGCAGTGACAGGTGTAGCCTGTTTGACTCCTTTTTTTCTTTCGTCCCGTGGCTTGCTTTCAATCAATGTTGCAGTTCAACTGTCCGTTGCAATAGCCTTGACAGCAATGTTTTTGCTAGGCGTTTTCCTTGGAAAAATATCAAGCAGAAACATGTTCTTTCATGGAGCAAAAATGTTGCTTGTAGGATTAATCATCACACTCATTTTCCTCGCACTTAAAATGATCCAATAAACGCCTGCATCTCCTCACCCTCAACGATTTCGTTCTGAAAGAGCTTGAGTAAACCGATCCAAAAACCAATTACCTTGAATAGTTTTTCTATCTTTAAGGCCATCACCAAAGAAAAAGAGTTTCACTTCGAAAAATCGGTGAATTGGCTTGAACAATGAGGCTTTGCGCTGTTTCATGTATATGTTTCTGGCTAAACCACCCCCTTTTTAACTAGAAAGTATCCTGACAGAGATTAATGTCCAGGTTTTTCCTTTGACATTCTGAACTAACGAACCTTTTGCTAGGGTTATGTAAGGTTTAAGAAGCGAAATTGAGCTTGCTGAGAAAAACAAAGAACACTCACAACGTTATTCTGACCGTTGCAAAATCCACACTAGGAGAGGCCAGATCTCTCATTTTTTTGAACATTGAAACTAGTTTGAATGCATCAAGTTTTAGAAGTATAACTGCAAATCAGAAAGCGTAATCGTTAGGTTTTGTCGTGTGTGTTGATACGTAACGTATAAGTTGTCGTAGTGACTCGTGATATTCACGATGACAATGAAATCTACAGCGTTTAACCGCCGAATACGATTGTTCCTTCACAGCATAGGCTTAAGCTGTCTAGGCGGAGCCATATTCCTCCAAATCCTAGTATTCACCGATATACTGCAACGCGGGTATTTTATGGCAGTGGAGAACAACCCAGTTATCCTAACTTTTGAAATAGCTTTAACAGCTTTCGCCCTTTTCTATTTCATTTACATCTACCAAAATCTCATGCGATCTATCAAATAACACGTCAATATGCATTTCTTTTTAAAAAAAGGCGAAAAAAGAGCTTAAAATAGCAAGAAGAAAGTAAGAAAGCATTATAAGACTTCTAAGCTAATCAACAGACAAATCAATGGAGAAAAATCTCATGGAAAACAAGAAAATAGCCGCGATAATAGTGTTGATGATATTCGCTCTATCTCTAACTCCCAAAGCATATGCACAGGAAAGTAGTGACATACAGACTTTTTATCATTTTAACAAGGACGCATTAGTCATAGAAGTTAAGGCGCCTGCAAATACAGAGCCTGGACAAACAATAAATGTTTCCGTAAGCTTCTATTGCTATGGGGAGAATCTTTCGATATACTATCTTTTCGTGACAATTTATGACTTCAAAAGCGGACAGGAAAAAAATCCAATAGGAACTATTAGGCATGTGGAGCAGGGAATCGGATATGACCCACAAAACAAGGGAACCTACGCGCAAACCTACGAAATTAAAATCAGTGAAGACGTTTGGGATATTACATATGGAGAAATTTCTTGTGAATGGTGGTTTGGAGGACACGACCACATTATCTCCGGTGACGGATTTGTCATGACTTATGTGCAAAACGTTGAAATGGAGGACTTAATAGAGCAGCTGGCAAACAAAACCCAAGAATGCGATACACTCTGGCAAAACTATACACAATTAAACCAGACATACTGGGACTTGAAAGGTAACCAGACTTCGGGCACAGAAGTAGATCTCAGCAACACCAGAGTTGCAATGGTAGTTTTCATAATAACCACAGTGTTCTTCGTAGCTACCACACTTTACTTAACGCTCAAGAAACCCAGAGAATACTGGTAAAGCCACAACCTTCCATATTTTTTTATTCTCAGAACTGTACAAATCACTTTTTATGCAGATTCCGAGCAGCGACAAATGTTAAGCCTCTCTCTGTTAACGCTTTAGCTGTCCTGTTAACCGAATCATGTTTGTCAAGGTAATTAATCAAGAGCTTCGGCATCAAACCTTGGGCAACAATGTCTTTCTTAGGCATAAAATATTCCAGAATGTCTGAAGGATGCTCTCGTGTTGCCTCAATTTCTGGGAATGCCCCTTCATGTTTAGCGCTGATGTTTTTAACATGATCTGCTATTTCCAGAAGCTCGTTCAGTCTGTTGTAGGGTTGTCTGACAATACTCTTGTAGGTCTCTACAATGTGGTGTTCGATGCGTATAATATCTTCGAAGCCAAAGTCGTTTCGTATATAAGCCGACAGCTCAATGGTCTTGTTGTTTACAGCATTAGAGAGGTTAAAACCTATGAGCGGCGTTGTACCATCATCTCGACTGAAAAGTTTCGCGGTCATCAATGTCCAGAGACAGCCATACGGATTATCATTGCCCATGTAAACTGAAATTTTAAATTCAATGTCAATTCCAAGTTTGTGAAGCCAATACCCAAGCATTACAGTACCCGGGTTTATATTCAAAACTTGCCTAATGCCATACTTTGTATAATAATGTAGGAACTCGTCAACCCATTTTAAGGCGTATTCGTTCGGGACTCCTACTCCTCCGAAATATCCAGTGATAGTTTCAGGTCCGCCCAAATGAACGTTAATGGGCTGACCGTTGGGTCCCGGCATAGTTCCTTTTGTGTCCAGTGTTTCAACGTAAGAAGCACCTACGACTTGCATGGCTGCTGCAAAAGCGAGAATGTTGTCGTCTTCAACCTGCTCTTTCATTGAACGAACGCGGATGTAACGGACTGGCATGAGGTTTTGCTGGGCAATCGCCTTTTTCGCCTCTTCTATAAGCCATGGGAAAAAGTTACAGGCACTGATTTCAAGGGTCACTGCAAAAGATTCATCAAAAGTGATAGATTCAGCTTTTTCCCCCAGAATTTTCCTACGATATTCATGGATGCTGATAAAGGCTTCTTTATCCCGTTGTTCAATCAGCCACTCAATGTCCTTCACAAAAGGAGAGTTTCTTCTTCTCAAGCGTTCCATGAGGTTTTCGATTTTACGGGCTTCCTGAGCCCTGCGATTAATCTCGTTAACACCACCATATTTTTCAACGATTTCCAGCAAACCATTTACAATGGGATTATCTTCTCTCAGAATGAAACTGTTGATTTCTTCAAGGTTTTCCACTTTGATTCTTAGTCTTTCTCTGAGGTTATTCAATAAACAATCCTCCAGATACTTGTAATGAAAGGTTAAGAAATTTAAGCGTTTTCAGAGGTTCAAAAGAATTTGAATGATGCCAAAGTTGAATTTGAGAGATAGCATAGCCAACGGACTGTTCAATTTGCAACGTAGCGTGCGATCTCTACACGTACAAGTATGCTGCTAGATCGACCTTTGTTTGATTCCTGTGCAAAATACAATGTGAAGTCCGATTGGTCCACTGTAACCCTGAAGATCATAACATCACAATTTTTCAGTCTAAACAATGTTTTGTTTGTTTCTTACTTCAAAGCTTAAATGATACAAGAGTTTGATAAAAAGTAGAATGAAGAAATTCACATTACGATGTAGGTGGGAAATACATGTTTAAGCCTGAAGGAGTTTTGCCCGCTTTGGTTACACCTTTCACGGATGATGGGAAAGCTGTAGATGAGGAAAGAATGCGAGCGTTGGTTAGACGTTGCATCGAGTTAGGAGTCCACGGAGTTGTTCCATGCGGCACTACAGGTGAATTTGTAAACTTGACAAAAGAAGAGAAAAAACAGGTTATCGACATAGTTATGGATGAAGTCAACAGCAAAGTATCAGTGGTAGTGGGAACAGGAGCCAGCGGAACAGACCAAGCTCTAGAAATGACGAAATACGCAAAAGATGCAGGTGCAGACGCTGCTTTAATCGTCACACCATTCTACCTGAAACCTAAAGACCGCGGCATTTATCAACACTACCATACAATTGCGAGTGAAGTAGACTTACCGATAATTCTTTACAATATTCCACAATGCACAGGCGTCCAGCTTCCTTGGCAGATGGTTGAAGATTTAGCTCAAATCCCAAACATTGTCGGTTTAAAAGACAGCAGCGGACAACTAAGTTTCATCCTTGCCGTCCTAGAGAAGGTGCGCGACAAAATCAATGTTTTGTGTGGACACGACGAAGTTGTGATAGCTGCTTTAGCAGCGGGATGTTCAGGAGCCATCTTGGCAAGTGCTAATGTAATACCAGACATCTGGGTTGAAATCTACAATCACGTAAAAAATGGAGAACTGGAAGAAGCTCGTGAGCTACAATATAAAATACAGAAGATGGCGCGTATCATAGCTGGAAGCGGAGCTGTAGGCACAAAGGCAGCTTTAAACATGATGAAAGTTAAAGTTGGACCGGTTAGAAAGCCTCTAAGCGTAGGTGGAGAACTAACCTACGAGGCAAAGGAAGAACTACGGATAGAGCTGGAGAAACTGGGAAAGATAAAACCAAAAACAATAACCTTTGAGATTGGAGAAAAAAGAATAGAAGAACGCTTCACAGCTGCGAATATAACGCCAGAAATCATACGGGACTTCAACCTGCGAGTAGGTGAAGCCTTAGCTGGAAAAGATGCAGATGTAGCCCACATAGACCTTCTAATTGGAAAGAAAGACGGTCCATTAGCTGAAGCTTTTGCAAAAGCTAAGGCTACACCAGCACCTGGGCATGAACCGTTACTGGCCATTTTGGAGCCAAACCTGGCAGTTAAGCCCATAACTCTAATAGTTCCTACAGTTACGATTAGAAGCATGCGCCAAGCAAGCATGGTTTATGGTCCTGCACAAACAGCAGTTGCAAAGGCAGTTGTTGACAGTGTTGCAGAAGGAATAATTCCAAAAGAAGCCGTTGAAGAACTGATAATAATCGTAAACGTGTTTGTTCACCCAACAGCCATTGACAGACAAAGAGTTTACATAAACAATTATAAAGCCATGCACCATGCCATCCGCAGGGCAGTAGAAGGCAGACCTACAATAGATGAGCTAATAGAAAACAAAGACAGGTCAAAACATCCCTTCAAATATACGCCTTAGTGACTCATTTTGCCAACTTCAAAGATTAAAGAAGGCAATTACGTACTTCTCTATTTAGGCCGGCGGAAAACATACCTTGTCAAAGTTGAAAAGGGCAAAAGCTTTCATACACACAGGGGATTCATAGAATTCGACGACCTAATTGGAAAAGAATACGGCTCCACAGTGTTAAGCAACTTAAGAGCTGAGTTCACAGTCTTAAGGCCTCTGCTACGCGATTATATAATGAAGTCTGTGCGGAGAACTCAGATAACATATCCAAAGGATGTAGCACTCATGGTTATGTTCAGCGGAATTGGACCTGGAAGCCGTGTAGTGGAAGCTGGAACAGGCACAGGCGCGTTAACCACAGCCCTAGCTCATTATGTCAAGCCGGATGGCAGGGTATACAGCTACGAAATAAGAGAAGAGTTCCTCAAAAACGCGGAGAAAAACTTGAAGCGAGTAGGCTTGGCGGACTTTGTTGAACTGAAGAACAATGATGTAATAGCTGGCATAGATGAAAGTGATGTTGACGCAGTTATATTGGATTTGGCAACTCCATGGCTTGTTGTGCCACACGCTTACACAGCCTTGAAGTCATGCGGAACAGTAATTTCCTTTAGTCCAACAATAGACCAAGTTGTAAAAACAGTGGAAAGCCTAAAAGACAACAGTTTTGTAGACATAGAAACCGTTGAATGCTTAATGCGAAGAATGCAAACTGAAAGAGGAAGAACACGCCCACAAACTCTGATGACCGGGCATACCGGTTACATAACGTTTGCACGTAAAGCATCAAAGTCCGAAACATGATCTAACCCTTAGCGCGCGCTAAAAGCTTTCTTTAACACAGAATTACCTTGATTTCTAGACGACTATTCGCATTCCATCGTAAGCAAATTCCAAATCGTATTCTTTTTCCAGTTGTTTGTATTCATCGTAAGTCTTGCCCCATTCTTCTTCTATGTGAGTCACTACTGTCTGCTTTGCATTCAACTTCTGCGAGAGTTCCTGTATTTCTCTTGGCGAAAACAATTCGACTCTAAGTGGATTGTTTGGAGGGATAACTATTCCTTCCCTCAGTGGACCCTCCAGATGAAAAGAGCCTATTATCAACAGGTCCAGATTTTCCAATTTCGGGTTTTCAGGGAAAGGCTTCACGTCGCAAGGTGCATAGACAACCCTCTTGTCGTCTTCTTGGATGAGGAATACTGTAGAAATATTGTAGGTTGTTTGAACCTCGAAGGGTATTATCATGAAGTTTCTGATTTTGAACGCTTCTCCATCTTTCAGATCTAGCGTTTCGATCAAACCTGTTTTTTCGTAATATTTGAAGAATGATCCACCCCTATAGCCCATAGATTTCAAGTCTTCCATGACCGCCTCTATAGCACACACCTTAACCTTGTTCTTTGGTTTTCTTCCTCTCACGAACATGTCGAGCCAAAACTTGTACATTTTCTCCACTATTCTCATACCAAATGTGTGGTCGGGATGCCAATGTGTATAGAAAATGTAGTCAATATTATTGATTCTCTCCCTATTCAGCTGAGAGTCAATCTCCTCTGGGGTGTCAAAGAGTACGTTTATGTCCTTAATGAACATGGATGATCCAGAACGTGTATATGGGATCCCTTTTGTTCTTGCTTCAGAACAGACTTTGCATTCACACCCTGGCCTAGGAATCGTTGTTGACCCACCAGAACCCAGAATGATTAGTTCCATATCCTCACCGTTCGTTTTTACACAGTCTTAAACATTGTGTCTAGTATTGTATGTTGAGCCTCTCTTTTCACTCCAGTCTCCCTGCAGTGATAGTTTTGAATAAACTCGTGCGCTTTATGTCCTAAACTAAAACGCGTACAACCATGAGATTTCTGGATTCAGCAATCTTCTAACAGAAGAATAGAGATGCAAGATTCAATTCTTTTTTGCTAGTAATAAGACGTGTCTGTGTTGAAGTTTTACTACTGATTCAGCGGTTATGCCATAATACTCTAAAAATGTCTATCTATGGGAATTAGACTGGTAGTATGTGCCACTTTAAACCCAGTTTTTTGAACAAGATTCTCAAGTTCTGACGAGTGAATGATGCATGAGTTTCACTCATTTCCTCTTCCTCAAATTCAGAATTCAAAGCCCAGATTTTAGTAATAAAATCGTAAAAATCGCTCGTATTAGTTCTGATCCAACCTTCACCTACGTCATAATAAGTTATCGTGCGAGGCGAGCGCTTTGTCAGACTGTCCAAAAGCATTTATTTGCTTTCTGTCATAATTGCTTGACATTAGTCTTTGGAGGATTATGATGTGAGGTTTTCGATAAGTGAAGCTGAATATAAGCGTCGAATAGAAAAAGTCAGAAAATATTTAAGGAAACGGAAGCTTGACGCGTTATATTTGACAAACGGTACAAGCATGTTCTACCTGACTGGTTATGCATTCATTGCCACTGAGCGACCAGCAGCATTAATCATGCCTGCTGATGGTGAAATCACCTTTATGGGTCCTCTTCTGGAAAAAAGCAATATCCCGTTGAAAACCAGATTTATTGAAGATGTGAAGACTTACGTTGACTATCCTGGAGAAAAACATCCAATTGAATATTTTGCTGAATTCCTGAAAGACATGGGTTTAGCTAAAAAACGCATAGGCATTGACAACAAAGCTGGAGCTTCTGCAAGATGGGGCTATAAGGGTCCGCCAATCACGAAAAAACTGCGTGATACAAAGTTTTTGGACGTGAAGGATCTAGTGTCTTCTATGCGCCTTATCAAATCGGAGGAGGAAATTACGCTGATGAAAGAGAGCGCAAAATGGGCGAACCTAGCGCACAACCTGCTGCAAGATTGTACAGCTGAAGGTTTGTGGGATGTTGAAGTTGCGTTAACAGCTTCATATGAAGCATCCATGATCATGAAAAAGACTCTTGGTGCCGATTATCAACCTATGCGTAGCAGTTCTCCAGTAGGCGCTGGATTTAGAGGTCAGATAGGTCAAATGAGCGCCATACCACATTCTATTTCGACGAAACATATGATTAGAGAAGGCGACGTTGTCGTTACAGGTGCTGGAGCAGATGTAGGAGGCTACAGTTGTGAACTGGAGCGAACAATGATCGTTGGGAAACCAACATCCAAGCAGAAACGCTATTTCAACGTGATGGTTAAAGCTCAAGAAGCCGCATTTAAGGCGTTCAAGCCAGGAGTGAAATGCAGTGATATTGACAAGGCAACCATTAAAGTGTTCAAGAAAGCTGGTTTAATGCATTTGGTGAAACATCATACAGGACATGGTTTGGGCCTAGAAGGACATGAGCCTCCATGGCTGGACATAGGTAATGACAAGCCTCTTGAGGCTGGAATGATTGTGAGCTGTGAACCAGGCATATATGAAACCGGATTTGCAGGATTTCGCCACTCAGACACCATATTGATAACTGAAGACGGCGCAGAAATAATCACGTATTACCCAAGAAACATAGAAAGATTGACAATAGGCTAAAACGTTATTAATCTTCGTGAGAGAGAGAACCAAGAAAAACCAAACTATCATAAATACTAACTTCGACAAAAGCCTTTTGGGAACCCTATAAGAAGAAGGGCTCGCGCTAATGAGCTTTAGAAAACAGGAGTTCATCCTAAGGGCAAGACTCTAATATGACCAGTAATATAATTATGTTTGAGAAGCAGAAGGAGAAAAATTATAATCAAGAAAATCAATGTTTTAGTGATTGCATTCATCATGGCTATACTTATGGTGCCGATTCACACAGTTTTTCCTGTCAATGCAACCCAGGGTCCGAGATCAGATGTTGAAATTTTATTTTACGAAAATCAGGCATCAGCTTATGCAGCCCTGAAGACAGGTGAAGTTGATTTTATTCAGGGGTTATTGACTTATGAACAAAGATTGGATGCTGAGGACGATCCAGACCTTTGTGTTTCAGATATCATCGAAAACGTAATGATGCAGTTCGACTTACATAACAACTACACTATAGCTAAGTATCCTGGTGTTAGGAATCCTCTTCACCTAAAAGAGTTTAGACATGCCCTTTCATGCATGGTTGACAAACAATATATCATTGATGAAATATTAGAAGGCGCTGGAGAACTGTTAAATGTTCCGATTTCACTGAACTCTCTCAGCTGGTGGCCTGAATGTGCACTTCCAGAAAATTATCCGTGGAAGTACAACGAGACCAGAGCTGAGGAACAGTTGGTGCTTGCTGGTTTTGTCGACACAGATGATGATGGCATTCGAAACTATCCAGTGGGATGGCCAGGTAGAGAGGCTGGACAAAACATGGATCCACTAGTATTTTATGTTAGGGTAGAAGACGAAAGACTGTATGCTGGTAGATACCTTGCTGGTCAATTGGATCTGTTTGGAATTCCGTACAACAAGATTGAAGCCACTTCAGATCTTTGCTTCCCAGCCGTAATGGACGACCAAAACTACCACATTTACACAGGCGGATGGAGCTTAACAATATATCCATGGCTCTTGTACTACGGATACTCTTCATTTTTCCTTTCAAACTACGTGACGGGCAGGAACGAAAGCAACATGCCTAACTACCCAGATTATGATGTACTGGCTCGTCAGGTTATATATACGGATAGTATAGAATCATCCAGAGCAGCTGCTCAAGCAGCAGCTGAATTGGGCTGGTGTGAATACGTCTTCAACATCCCGCTCTGGAGCCCGATAAGCTTTGTGGCTTGGCGTAAGACAATGACAGGAGTCATCAACAAAGCCAACTGGGGATTAGACAATGTCTACCACTTCTTAAAGGCTTACAACACTGTTGACAGCTCAATCAGAATGGGAACAAATTCGGCGCCTGAAGCGCTTAACCCGTTATACTCTACAGGGTACTGCGACCATGTAGTGCTGGACAGAGTATACAGCGGCTTATTGAACGTTAATCCGTATGACCTTGGAATCGACCAGCCAGGTGCAGCTCAAGACTGGGAAGTCGGCACATGGATTGACCCAAACCCAGGTGCTGGTGAGCCCGCAGAGAAAACCAAAGTCACATATTATCTTAGAACAGACTGTGGAATCGTAGCGCCAAACGGCACGTATGTACGAAATCTCAATGCTCACGATCTTGAATTTTCATGTTGGTACACATACTCATTCAAAGAATGGGATTATGGTAGCTATGAAAACGTTCATCATAGCGTCGTAGTTGACGATTACACAATTGAGTACTACTTCGATGACTCCCGCTTCTGGTTCTTCAGTGAACCGCAATATCCCACATTCCCGAAGCTTGAGTTGATTGACAAGCTCTGTTGCATAAGCTCCGTAGGTTTCTCAAGTGACGGTGCAAACTGCTCAGCAGGAACACAATTCAAGTTACCAACAATTGACCAGATAATACAGGTGACTTCTGACGACTTGGAT
>SOJA01000150.1 GCA_004376975.1 Candidatus Bathyarchaeota archaeon | reverse complement strand
TTCCCTCTTTCCTCTTTAGAGGTGTCAAAAAATGGTCGTAGACATAAAAGAATATACTTCAGCAGAAGAAATAGCTGAAAACCTAGATAAGAAAATATCTGACACAAAAAGCACGTTAGGCGAATACCTACGTCGATTAGATGATATTAGAACGCTGGCTGAAAAATCCAAAAAAGTCCGAGAAGTCGTCATGAAACTGGCAGGCAAAAAGATTTCAGCTGAAAGCCTAGGAGAAATCACAATAGGACACTTAAACATAGTTTTGGATGCCAATCCATTCCACGAACTAACAGCCATAGAAGAAGTTGTACGAAGCCACCAAGAAAGACTGCTAATACTGCAAAAAGCCCGTGGAGCACTAAAATGGCTTGATCAGCTTGGAGACACTGATGGCCTGAATTACATTGTTGTGGAGAACGACGGCGTTCCGAATCGCATACTTTTCAAGCTATCATAGTGCGTCCTATGGAAGTGAATAAAGTGGATAATGAAGTCTACTCTTTTGCTCTCAAAAACACCCTAAACGAAATTCAAAACATATGCCCAGACATAAAAAACTCTTTCATGTTCAAAGATGACGGTGAAATCATTGCTGGAGATGAAAACACACCTGAAAAAGTCGTAGTGCGCGTCATAGGCTCATTCGACGGCATATTAGAAAAAGCCGACGCCATAGGCGGCATTGAAGGCATAACCTTGGAGGGCAACAAGGGCAGAGTAAACATTTCTTGCATGAACGATCTTTACCTTGTCACAGTCACATCACGAAAAGCAGACATGAAGTACATAAACACAGTAACTCAAGTCTTAATTCCAACAATCCTTAAGCTCCTAGAAAAAATCCACCCTGCCCCCCTCAAAAGCAATCAACCTCAACCTGAAATCGAAACCGAGACCGCGCTAAACGAGGAGCTTGAAGAAGAAGAAACGCCATTCAAGGAGATCTTGGCAGAAGAGCCCGAAGAGGATCCGGGAACCGAAACTTTGCTTCCAGAACTTCCTGTAAACCAGCTCATAATCGAGAACCTCGGCGGCTTACTAGTCCCATCTGACACGGTGCGAATCGACAGAGACCTACTGTCACAGTGGGAAGAACTCTCAGGCAGCATGAAAATCGAAGAAGTTGAAGTTGAAACCTTTGATGGGAAAACATCGCGATGCAAGGTCAAACCCATAAAAGATTCTAAATACGAAGGAAAAGGAATTATTAGGATGCCTGAAAAAATCCAGCTAAACCTCGAAATTGAGAAGGGCGAGCTAATAAGAGTTAAACCAGCAGTTGATTAGCGGAGGCAGTGTTTGTGGGTAAAAAAAAGAAAACTGTTCAAGAGGTCACTGTCATGACTGAGCCTCTAGCAGTTGAAGAATCATCTGTAGACGACTTGCGCGGATGTTTGCTAGAAATCAAGGAATATGACGGCGTTATAGGCTACATCCTAAGAAACTCAACTTCAGCGGCAATAGACCTCAAGGATCCAACAAAAGTAATTGACTATGCCATTCTCTCCTCCTCATCACTTGACGCAAGCGAAGTGCTTTCAAAAGATTTCAATTTAGGCGCTGTCAAAAGCATCATTGTCGACGGTAAAGACGTGAAGATGCTTTCCCTTACAGTTAGTGAAAATAGAATAAGCGTTTTCATGGATAAAAAGGCTAACTGTGAAAAAATCCTGAAAAAACTGCATAGTCTCTAGACCAAAAAATCAACTGTAATTCCTTTATTTTTCCTTTTTATTGTGCAAATCTAGTTTCTTTTCTCGCTTCAGAACATTTAAATTATCGTTTCCCATTGTATATTTCGGGAGAAGGGAAAATACAGCCTTCAACGGGGCTTGTCACGCTTGTTAGTTAATGAAAAGAAGCGGAGTCGCAATAGTCATCGTGGACGGTTAGACATAGTTGCGGATATTCTCAATGCTTCTTTCGGTGGAGCAAGGAAGACCCATTTAATGTACCGCTGCAATTTAAGCTTCAAACAGTTAAAATATTATCTTGAACTCTTGCTTAGGATAGGGCTTCTACACTTTGCTGACCCTAGTGAAGGGCATAATCCAAGCTTTTTTGCGATAACTGATAAGGGTAGGGAGTTTTTAGAGGCTTACAAGGGTTTGAAAGGTCTCATGAATTAGTTTCTTGGGCTAAGAATTTTTGAACAGTTTTATCCAGTACTATTTTTCTCGTCATTTTATCTACTGATATGAAGCCGTATCTTTCCAGGAACTCTATGACCTGCTGGATTTGGTTCTCATCTAACTCTGTTTTCTGCTTGATTTCCTTCACAGTATGCTCTTTTCCATCGATAAGTATCCGCAGAATATTCGTCATTTTAGTCGCCGTAGACGTGTCCTCCCTCAACATATTGCTTTTTGTTCAATGTTTGATAAATGCTTTCTGAGGTTGTCTTTCAGAATTTTCTTCTATAAAATTAATAAGTCTGGCGACATGCTTGGATAAACCATAAACTTTAAGCGCAGCTTTCTTCAGCAAGGTTTGTATTAGACAACTCATATTGGAGACTTTAAAATGACAAACCAAATTGACTGGCTGAACATTCTGATACGATGCAAAAATAATGTACAAGAGCAAATCAAGCCACTTCTAAAAACGCTGGATCGGCCACAGCCGAATTTGGGCATAGGAGCAGGTGGCGACCCGATAAAACAGATAGATCTTGCGGCAGAAGAAGCCATAATAAACACCTTAGAAGAACATGAAATCTCATTCACTCTCATAAGCGAAGAATCAGGCACCAAAAAATATGGTTCTCCACCACATAACAATTTTGTAACGTTAGATCCGATAGATGGAACAACAAACCTTGTAAGAGGTATCCCCTTCTACGCAACGTCAATCGCAATATCCACAATGCCTACCATAAAAACTGTACACGCAGCATTGGTGGCTGATCTAGTGCATGGCATTACGTACACAGCACAAAAAGGAAAGGGAGCCTACCGGAATAACCTGAAGATATCTCCGTCAAAAACCGAGTCCTTAGGAAACGCGGTGATAGGTATAGACTTAAACACCTACAAAATCCAAGAAATAGCACCCAAGCTGACAAATTTGATCCAAAAAACAAGACACATACGTCACCTAGGAGCAAATGCACTGGAACTGTGCCATGTTGCCGACAACACAACAGACGCCTTCATAGACATACGTGGAAAACTCCGCACAACAGACATGGCAGCCGCATGGCTAATAATAAAAGAGGCAGGAGCAAAAATAACAACACCAAAAGGAGAACCACTCAACGTTAAGCTAAGCCCGAAACAAAAGGTAGCTTTCATAGCAGCAGCAAACCCGAAAATCCACAGAATAATCCTCAACCTAGTAAACCTAGAAACGGAAACTGAATGATAACGCCATTAATACCCTACGCAGCTGCTTTAACAAAAACGCAGAAGATAAGAACATTAGTCGTAGCAGACCTGCACATAGGATGGGAGATAGCTCTCATCAAAAAAGGCATACACGTCCCAACTCAAATGCCGAAGCTCCTGCAAAAAATGAGAGACCTTTTATCTACATACAAACCGAAAAAACTGCTGATCTTAGGAGACGTAAAACACACAGTTGCAACTGCACAAACAGGTGAATGGCAAGACGTACCAGAATTCTTTAACAAGCTAAGAGAACGAATAAACGAAATATGCATAATCCGAGGCAACCATGATGGAAACCTTGAACCCCTACTTCCGGAAAACGTTAAAATTCTATCCTCAACCGGTTTGATAGAAGGAAAAGTTGGTTTTTTCCATGGACACCGATGGCCATCCCCCACTCTTCTCAAATGTAAAACGCTGATCATGGGACATGTTCATCCAATGGTAGCCTTCCGTGACCCAGCAGGATTCAGGATAACAAGACAAGTTTGGGTGAAAGCAAAGTGTGATGGAATCAAACTAGCTGAAACTTTGCTGCAAAGAAACAAAATAAAAATTGAGGAAAGCGCTGAAGAAGCATTGCGGAAACATTATGGAATTAAACTTGAAACCTCACAGCTTTTCATAATGCCATCCTTCAACGGGTTCCTAGGAGGTAGACCGCTAAATAAGACGAAAGCCGGAGAAAGTACAAGAATTGTGGGGCCTGTTCTCCGGTCAGAAGCCGTAGACATGGAAAATGCGGAAATATATCTTCTTGACGGAACTTTCCTTGGACCTCTAAATAAACTCAGAACTCTAAGTTGACAATCCATGTTTAGCATAAAATTTATAGATAATGCTACTTCTCACATTTAGTGAGGTGTAAAAATGTCGGATGATTATCGAGATTGGTTGAAAAGGAGAAGACGGTACCCCTTCTTCAGAAGCTGGTTTTTCGAAGATGCTGACAGAATGTTTCGTGAAATGGAAAAAATGATGGAAGAAGAGTTCAAAATGTTCACCTCAAAAGTCCCCAAGGATTATGTGAGGGAACGTAAACGTTCAGACGGAACAACCATACGTGAATGGGGGCCTTTTGTATATGGTTACTCCGTGAAAATAGGACCTGATGGAAAACCTGAGATACGTGAGTTCGGCAATGTCAAGCAGAGCCGTTTCGGACCTCAAGTGAAAGAAGAGCGGGAACCTCTTATAGACATTATCGAAACTGATGGAGAAGTCCACGTAGTAGCGGAACTGCCCGGTGTTGAGAAAAACGGCATAAAACTACATGGAACAGAAAGCACATTAACTATATCAGTTGACACTCCACAACGCAAATACTACAAGGAGGTTATGTTACCCGTAAAGGTTAATGTGAAAGACGCGAAAACACATTACAAAAATGGTGTTCTAGAGGTTACGTTACCAAAAATCAAGGAAGAAAAGAGGGACGAATCGATAAGCATAGATTAACTCTTTCCCCTTCCAGTCAACTCTATTGAAGGGCTTGTACACACATGGATAAAACTTCAGAAGTCAACATACTAACGAACATATGCAAAAAAGCGAAAAAGGAAGGCAAAATAACAGGCAAAAACTTGATAAAGCTTTACGAAGTTTTCGGCCAACGGTTTACAAAGGCTTTCGAAGCCTTGAAAGAAAACCGTGTGAAACAGTATGTTTTCAAGCCAAGTAGCAGGGTTGTCTGGATTGTCGTTGGAAATGAACGCGATTACCTGTTAATGCCTGAAGCTGAGTTCTGTTCTTGTAACGACTTCTACTTCCGTGTCCTAGATAGAGAGGTACACTTGTGCTACCATCTTATCGCGCAAAAAATAGCTAGTCTTCTAACATGGTATGATGCTATAGAGGAGCGTGATGAGCTTTACAACTCGCTTATGACGGAGTGGAAACACCCTACTCCTTAAATATCTAAACTCTAAAATAGAGGTGGAAGGAGACAAACCTGAATGGATATAGGGCCATACTTCGAAACAATCAAGTATATTCTCATGGCGGCAACATTTATTGCGTTAGTTCTAATATTTCTATACGTGCTCTATGGGAAAGAAGAGAAAACAAGCTAAAAACTAAGCGTCACCTTTTCATTTTTCTACATGACATGATAAATACTATGATGCTTAGAATTGCAAGAACTATAACTAACAAAACCAACCAAGACGTTTCAGGACCAATTCCCACAACTATGGGCAAAGGTCCTATGAATATCAATGCACCAAAACTTCGCAGGTCATCTGAAAGCACTGAAGCAACAATCAAAACCGCAACACCCACAAAAATTATGAAAAAACCCAAGATGAACAACATTAAGGATTTCCGGAACAAACCTGACTCCTCACTCTTATACCCGGATTTTCCACAGACCATCAGCGCACTCTCCATTTATCTCGAAACCAAGTAACCTATAACTGTTATAATTGCGAGAAGTATCGTAAGCACAATTGAGAGCAATAAAACAGTTTTGATTGACTCCTTATCTGTTCCAAAGACTATTGGAAAAGGCCCAATTATTATCGCTCCGCCACCCTTAACTTTACCTTTTTCGCTACCACTCGTCCTGATCCCTGAAACAAACAGCAAAACAACTGCAACCAAGATGATGAGAATTCCAGCAAATACTAAAGAGACGCCGACACCATAAAGCATTTCAGCATCCATAACATATTCAAACTCCTCATCATATTTAACAATCCGCTAACGGCTTTTAATAAA
>SOJA01000092.1 GCA_004376975.1 Candidatus Bathyarchaeota archaeon | reverse complement strand
ACATTGGGATGATTCTTATGGTTAAAGGTTACAAATATTCTCTGTCTTTATGTGTGTTTTTGGTTGATAGAGTGTGTCCACATCGTAAGAGTGAAGGTAAACGTAAACGTTTTTCGATTGCTAACCAGTGTTTCAAGTGTTCTCTGTATAAACAATTTGTACGTATGGTGGATGCTGAAGATGAGAGAGTAATGGATGAGATAGAGAAAATACGTAAACATGGTTATCTCTCTAGTACATGAAATTTTCGTTTTGTCTAATGATGCTTTCATGTTTATGGATGCGGTTGTTGAATGGAATTATGATAGACCTAACTTTGCCATGACAAATAAGTTAACAGTATCGTTTAGAGGAAATTTATAGAACTAGCGCGCGCGAAAAATGAGGAAGGTCAATACATGAGTGACAGAATCATCCTCTATTGCTGTGAGAATTGTGGTTAGGTTGAATTTTACAAAGAAATGAAAACTCATAAAAAAGGCGCATCGTTATGATTTCACAATCGCGCGTGCTTAATTATGTGTCCACATTTCTTGCACCTAATAGTTTGCCCACGATCAAGCGATGAATCCACATAAACAGGTTGATGAAGATAAATAATGTTTACATGTCCACAATTCAGGCATCTCATCCTAGCAAATCTCCTTACCCACCAAGAACGAGCACGGGTAATGTGATGAAGCGCGCGCGCAGGATATGGTGAATACGCACACATTTTATGTCCCATTTAAATATACGTTAATCCCACGAGATAAACTTTCAGGTAAAACGCGCGCGCGCTAGATTCCGTTTGGATGTTCTTTCCAAAATGGGCAATTGTTAACATCACCATTTATTGCTTTATCTGGGCAAGCATGCCCACATGCGTCTATATCTCCAAGAACATGATAGGAATTAACTTCTTGCTTATGTAAGATTGCCTTTTTTCCACAAGCAAAAGTGTATTCTGTAGGTCTTTGCAACAAGATTTTAATTAGTTCACTTGCTTCTTTTTTAGAAAGTTGTGAGATACTTTTCTTGCCATTCTCTTTAAGACAATTTTCTATATCCTTTCTGTCTTCTTTCTTGGAATATTCATAACTCGATAGAATCTTGATGTAGTTTTCTTGCTTTTCTGTTATTGTATCCATATCTGAGAGAATATTGGTTTTTAGTTTAAGTAGTTTTTCAAGAGCGCGCGTGTTGTTGGAGTTCGTTAGGGTTTCGGTTGGGTAGGTTAGCGAATAGCTAACCGTAAGAGAAAAGAGCTTATTTGTTAAAAAAAGAGGGGTGTTGGCTATTTGCGTTTTCGGAATAGTTTTAATCCGTCTTGTTCCATTACGTATTCGAATCCGTTTTCTATTAGTTGCGTGGATTGTGTTACGTTGTTGGCTGTTTTACATGTCCATTCGTCATCGTTTAGGTTTAGCAGTTGGGTGTAGATTAGCGTTGTTTCTATTTTCTTGTGTCCCATTTGTTGTTTGACGTATAAGATGTCTCTTGTTTTTGCGTATAGTTTTGTAGCGTAGAAGTGTCTGAAATCGTATAGTCTGATGGTTTTTAGTGAATGGTTGTTTAACTTTTCTGCTAGGTTGTTTCGCATGGCTCTATAGTTTTTTCCATATGCGTCTGATGTGCCTTTGAATAGCTTATCGTTTAGGTTCAGTTTGTTCGTGTTGATGTGGTTTTCTAGTGTTGTTCGTAGATTGCTGGATATTTTTAGTGTTCTTGCTGAACCGTTTTTGGCTGTGGTTGGATGGATTAGTCTTTGGTCTAGGTCTATGTCTTTGACTTTTAGGTTGTGTAGTTCGATTGGTCTTAGTCCTGTTTCTTTGCTGATTGTTAGTTTGAGTGATAGCGTTGGGCTTGCTCTTGCGATTAGCATTTCTATCTTTTCTTTTGTTGGGATTCTTCGTGTTTTTGCCTCTGTTTTGTAGAGGGGCATTTCCCATTGGATTTGGTAGTATTTGCAGTATTTGTTGTATGCGATGCATAGGTTTCGTTTGTATCCGTTTGTGGTTTGTAGGTTTGCGATGAATTGTTTTACTTGTTCGGGTTTGTTTAGGTTGGCGTGTTTGCTGATGGTTGTTAGTGCTTTGTCGGTAAATCTTATTGTGTATTTGCTTCTGTTTTGGTTCTTCATTTTGATTAGTATGTTAAGAATGGTGCGGGTTTCAGTAAAAAGAGCTGGCGTGTTGGTTGTAACCCGCCTTCTGTTTTTGTGGCATTCAGCTAATCGGGCTACCCGCGCTTCAGGTAGCGTTTCATCAGCGTCTGTTTGCCCTTTCCACTTGCTGGACGGCCGTTTCACCGTTTCGCATCCAGCATTCTCAGCAACTTAGCATGCTTCATCGGCTCTTGCTGGATGGACGTTTCGTTTCTGCTCCGGAGCCAAGGCTCTCGCCTTACGTCCTTGCGGACGTTGCAATTCTACCTGTGGGACGGAGTTTCCTCAAGCCTGTTGAGGCTCGAAAGCCACGCACCAACTCGCCAGCCAATTATACTGTGTAATCGACTCCAATAAGAATTTTGGAAACTTTATTTTGCCACATGTTCATCTATGATGTAGATGGGTAGTTCGATTATGATTAAGCGTGTTATTTTAGTGACTGGGACACCTTGCGTTGGGAAAACTTCTATTGCAAGGTTGCTAGCGTCTAAGCTTGGTGCTCTTTACGTAAACTTGACGGAGCTGGCTTTGCATGAAAATCTTGTTTCAGGCAGAGATGAGGAAAGAGGCTCTGTAATTGTTGATGAAAATCTTATGCGATGTAAGATACGTGAAATCATTCAGGGTTGTGACAAGAGTGAGGTCATTGTTGATGGTCACTATGCTGTTAGCGTTGTTCCAAAAAAGCTTGTGACTCAGGTTTTTGTTTTGAGACGTGATCCTGTTGAACTCCTAAAGTTTATGGGTAATTGTGGTTTTTCCGGAGATAAGCTCTGGGAGAACTTGGCTTCTGAAATCTTGGATGTCTGTTTATGTGATGCACTAGATGTTTATGAAAAAGTAAAGGTCTGTGAGTTGAATGTTTCAGGGAAAAGTGTGGAAGAAGTAGTTTGCCAGATTTTAGACGTTTTGAATGGCGTCAAGGTATGTGATGTCGGTGTTGTTGATTGGTTGGGCAAGCTGGAAAGTGAAGGTTTGCTGGATAAGTTTCTGAGAGTTTAGATTTCTTATATTCGACTCAGGATTATTCGTCGTTTTGTTAGCAGTGTTATCTTTCGTCTGTTTGCATAAGACTTTGCGTGTCCGCTGAACTGTGTGCCAATCATTATCGGATTCTTCAAACCAACATCCTCAGAAGCTTTGTCAAGATTTATTACAACGTTCACACCTATCGTTCTATTCCAGTCTCTAATCCAAACTCCTTGAGCCAAACGTCTTTTCTGAACTATCAAATCGAATTTTCTTGGCAGCCCGCCATAACCTTCCAGCGTCGTCATATCTTCTTCAATCTTATATCCTTCCTTCCTGAAGTACCGTACTGCCAACTGAGACAAATTCAATCGTCGTCTACTCTCCGCCTTTTCACCGTTGCTCATTTATTCTCCTCTTGCACTAGCGTTATTTACTAGATTGTGGAAAAGGTTTTCGCATAGGTGAGAGCTTTAACCCCTTTCGTAATAGTTATCTGCAGTAACTGCGGTGGTTTGTTGGCAGCTAAAGCCAACCAAAAAACAAGAACCTGCCCATACTGTGGATCCAGAATCGTTCTACGCAAATCTAAACGTGTCGCTGTAGCAAGTGACGCATATGAGGCATCTGTGATTCTGAAGAGGTTAAAGAGGAATGCTGCGGAAAAACGTAGAAGCTAGTTGCCACCATCATGCTTTCATCAAATGTTATCCATAAAATTTAGGGTTAACCAAAAATTTTTTAGGGAAAACCTATCTCTATCTTATAGGCGACACTCATTGAATTCTGAATCAAGTATAACTCTGAAACAGGGCAAATACCTCACGTTTATGTATAGAAAACAAGTTGAAGAAGGCAAGAAAGCCACAACCACAATCTTATCAAGATGGTTCAGAGTAAACCCTGCAACAACAACAGAAATTCTTCAAAAACTTGCTGAAAAAAATCTGGTCAAATACGCACGCTACTACGGAGCCAAACTCACAGAAAAAGGGGTTGCTGAAGCTCAAAAGCTACTGAGGAAACACCGAGTTCTAGAAGTCATGTTCGTGAACTTCCTGAAATATGACACACAAAAGGCATGCCAAGAAGCATCTAAAATAGATCATTATTGTTCTGAAGATTTGATAAACTCGATATGCAGAACTTATAAACATCCAAACAGGTGTCCATGCGACAAGACTATATTTGATAACATAAAGTGCAGGAGACAAGATCAAACCGAGAAGCCTGCATCAAATCAGATTGGTGACTTAGATGATTGAGTCGTTCTGGGCAGTTGTAGTTAGCCTACTAGCCTGTTTAGTCACTACAATTGGCATATATACAATAAGAAAATACGAGGAGTGGGGTAAAAAATCCGTAACTTATTTCATGTGTTTTGCATCTGGAGTACTTATATCCGTGTCATTTCTACACGTAATCCCTAAATCCTTTGAAATGAACGTAAACGCACCTATTTTTCTTTTAGCAGGGTATCTATTCCTTCACGTAACTAATCGATTTCTGAGTGGCTACGTGTGTGACAAGCTTGGCAGTGCAAGGGGCAGCTTAGGACCTATAGCTGCCATGGGGATAGGCTTTCACTCCTTTGTAGACGGCATCATCTATTCAGTGACTTTTAGTGTAAGCGTATTCACTGGAACGTTAGCTGCTTTGGGAATGGTGCTCCACGAATTTCCTGAAGGGGTAGTCACATTTCTGCTTCTACGAACAAGTGGTATTGATGAGAAAAAGTCGATGACGTATGCTTTCCTTGCAGCAGCAATATCGACCCCGTTGGGAACATTACTGTCCTATCCATTAATAGGCAGTTTAAACGAATCAGTCTTAGGATCGTTGCTTGCATTTTCGGCAGGTGCACTGGTCTACGTTGGTGCTACACACCTTCTTCCTCACGCAGAAAAAGAAAGCAAAAAGTACAGTATCCTCGCACTAACTATCGGCATACTAGTTGCAATACTTATAATCACATTTAATGGTTGAGCTAACAAAGAGTAACAAATCTGTACTTCAAGGCGTAAGTCAGCGAAAATGAAGTTTTGGTTATATGCCAATTTTTGGCTATATATGTATTGGACTGGCGCCTTCTCTTTGAGAATTCGTTTGTTGCTACTAAAGCATCCCCAGTTCTTGCAGCATCTGACATGCTCTACATATTCTTTCAGTCGTTGGCTCACCACATTCGCTACATTCATTTAATTCTCCATTTTCAGCAATCATTTCTATTGCTGGTCTAATTTTCTCTATTGACTTGAAAACTGTGAATTTCGTTCCGACATGTTTATGCTCCATCACGTTCAGAAAAAGGCGTATGTCATTTCTCATAGCTTCCGAAGCGTACGGACATGGCATATCTTGAACTTCTATTTTCTTGATATAGGCGTAAAGAGCTGTTTCTCTTTCCGGAACTTTGCAGAACGGCTTTATTCTTTGCACAAGTTTCGGATGCACTTTATCCGTGATTGGTTTCTCTCTCGCTATTCTCAATGGATCGCCGTGGAGAATGTTCAAAAGAACCGTTTGTATCTCATCATCCAATGTATGGGCAGTTGCAATCCTATCCGCCTTGCACTCCCTTGCTGCGATATTCAAAGCCTTCCTCCGTAGAACACCACAGTACGCGCAAGGTGTTAACCCGGTTTTGTCTTTCCTTTTCAGACGCTTTACAATCTCATCTTGTGTGTAACCATAAAGCTCCATGAAAGAAACTGTGCTGTGCTTCACGCCGAGCTTTTCACAGTTTTCCGCTGCTATTTCTAGGGCCTTGTCACGATACCCCTTAATTCCCTCATCAACAGAAACAGCAACAACCGATGCTTTCGGATAGTTTCGCTCAATCCTAACCAAAATCTGCAGCAAGCTTAAGCTGTCCTTTCCTCCTGAGACCGCTACAGCCACCCTGTGGTCATGCTCCAGCATATTATACTTCGTAATAGACGCTCTAACTCTGTTCTTAACAGACATGACAAAACATCTTCTGCAGAGTTTCTCTCCGGAGTATGGTCTGGAAAAGAAGGCTTCCCTACGTTTGCAAATGGTGCAGATTGCAGTGCCCATTGAACGTTCCCATCGATCTAGATTGTTTCTGAAAATTACTTAATTAAACCGAATACAATAGTCTTTTGAAAGAGGCAATAACATGGCGAAGAAACTTTGGAAACGTTTGGATTACAGAGAGGTTACTTATGATGCTGAACATTTGGATTTGCTTAAAAGGCTTAGACTTGAGGCCTTACACATAATGGAAGCCTTGGAGATTTTCCACTTGGAAACTGTTGTGCACGGTAGCATTGCAAGAGGAGATGTTACCCAAAAGAGCGACATAGATATTTTCATACCTTTTCAAATTTCTTCTTTCATGGTTGAAACAGCGTTGGAAAAAGCTAGTATACTGGTGAACAGGCGTTTGGTTGTTCAGGCTACACCAACCTATGCTATGAAGGCGTACATCGAACTGTGTGAAAATAAAAGCATTTCATTTCCTTTAATGAAGATGCGTAAGGTTGAAAGGGAGTTTTACAAGTTTGGCGGTGAGGTTTCGATGAAAAATTTAATGGATGATCTGCGGTTTTCTGGGGTTGATAAACGGTTGATGTTGATCGAGCCGATGAGGAATGGACATAGAGAAAGCGTTATTGTTGGACGTGAGGATTATGTTGCCAAACTGCTTGGAATATCTGTTGAAACAGTTTTTGATCGTGTCCACGCTCTTTCAAGAAGGAACGAGGTTGGTAGAACCGGGGTTTTCATAGAGAAGGAACTATCTTTCGATGAAACGTTTGAGATGCTTTTGAAAAGACTTGCGGATCAAAATCCAGCGGTTCGCAGGCGACTGTCAAGCGTGTCTTGAAGCTTTTCCTCAATTCTCTGATGAATAATAAATAACTTCTTTTTCTTCCAGTATTCCTTGAAGCTTGTTTACAGCATCATAGACGTCTTGCTCTTTTTTTGCGCCTACACATACTAGTTTTCCTGCTGAGAATATAAGAAACACTACTTTTGGGTTATCCATTCTGTAGACCGCGCCTGGAAACTGCTCAGGTTCATACATCACTCTTTTGAGCTTGTAAACAACGTTTTCTAAGTCGATTTCTCCACCTAACACAGCGGAGGCAACGATGTTTTGAATGTGAATAATAGGCTTACTTGTAACGGATAGTATTCCTTGTTTTTTCAGTTTCCTTGTCACCTTGTTTACTGCCTGCCTTGCTAATTTCTCTGACTTCGCGCCTGTACAAACCATTTTGCCAGTTTTAAATATCAAAGTGGCTGTTTTCGGTTTTTTCAGTCGAAAAACGAGTCCTGGAAACACTTTTGGACGGTACTCTACGTGTGGAAACCTTTCAACAATTAATTGTAGGCTTATGGTTTGGTTGACGGCTGCTGATGCAACTATGTTTTGAATTTTTATTTCAGGCTCTTTTTTCGTCATTTCGCCTCATCCAAATCATTAGGGATTATAAGTACTTTACATTTCCCTACAATAACTGTTTCGATACCGTCCACAGCAATCAAGCCGTTACTGATGGAGATCTTGACGAATTGAGTAACGTAAGAGAGCGGCTATGCCACCTAATGCTGTGAGTTTTTCTCCTGCTTCATGTTCTGTGCTTACAATCATTATTTTTCCGCCTTTCTGCTCTACAACAGTCATCAACTCTTCTAGGTGTAGTCTTTTCTCATCTGAGGTTCTACGCAGTATGATGTCCGCCAAAACCATGGTTTCAACAGCCCCAAGCTCAGCAACCTTCTTCACATCATCAAACCCATAAGCTATGTTAGACTCGTCTTGGCCTAGTCTCTTCAAGACTTCTTCTATTACTTCTGTTTCTGAAGTAATCCGCGCATGTTTCATAGCTTTCAAGAGTACACCTGAGCGTAGAGCTTCGTATATTCCAGCGACACCGCTATTGTTAACACCTTTTACATCCACAACTGACTTGGCCACGTCTCTGGCTTCATCTTTCAAGAATTTTGCAAAATCATTTTTTACAAAGCCTACACCAATGATTACTATTGCACTATGTGTTGCTGTCCACACTTGGCGCAGACTGCTTGAAGCCTTCAGGAAATACTCTTTTGTGGCGGCGCTTCTTTTTTCAGCTTCTAGTTTGCCTGGAAGCTTTGTTTTCTCTTCTACTTCTATTTCAATACCATACTGTTTTGTCACAGCAATAACATAGCCCTCGTCATCAATAGCAATTATCGTTATGGGTTTTTCTGATGTTCTGCTTGCCCTTTTCAGTCTTTCAACATGGTGTCTAGCCCATTTCTTACTTTTTACAATGGTGAGAGGCTTGTTTAAAGTTATTTTAACTGTATGATGAGCACCAACTGGAACGGTTTCTGGAGCTTGACGTATGATTCCGTGAACTCTAAGTCTGCCTAGAAGCTTTTCCCAACTAATCTTTTCCACTTCAACACCTACGAAGACTGAAACTCGCTTGCCACGTCTGGGTCTCGCATATTTTCCATCAGGTTTTATTTCGCGCTTCGTATGTGCGTATACTTTATCACCTTTATAGATGACATTGTATAAATGCCATAGATCATCAAGAGCTTCTGGAATAACCTTCACAAAATCTTTCTTCAAGTTCATTTCTATAATTTTCAAAACATTAACCCCTTTTTCGCTGATACCTAATCTTAAAAGCAAATTCTACCTATTAAAAAGTGTTAAAAAACGATTACTCGTTCATTGTTCACTGTTGAAAAAGGAGTCAGCTGTGAAGATTGGCTTTTGTTTCTTGAATGCAAACTCAAAGTCAAAAAGCGTACACTAGAACCTTGACTGCAATATGCCAATTTTTCGGAAATCGTTTGATCATTATTGACACGAATTCTCTTGCTGTGATTGAAGATAGCGGAGACTCGAAAAGAAGACATTGAACAAACTTGAACTGAAGAGACCCAAGACTCATTCATCACAAAGCTAAGTTGTTGAACGCAAGCTCCTTTGTAGAACGGTTGAAAGATGCGAAGGTTTATTGTGGAAACCCAAGTTTCGCATCGAAGAACGCTGGAGCATTTCGAAGTTTCGAAGGTGCAAGAGGGGGTCTCGAAGGCGATATTCGATGTTCCACGCATTGCCTGATTGACAACAATGTACTCTTTTGAGAATGACACAAGCACACGAAAAACAATACACAAAACCTGCAGCCAAAGCAGCAGCTGAAGGGGTGACACATAATTTGTCAGCCATAAGAATCGTTGAAAAAGCCCGGTTTAAAGCCATCTGTAGCTGTGCAGACAACTTGTTCGTAAGGCGTGCTTTGAGGATAAAAGGAGATTGCTGAAGGAATTCGATAGGTGCTATATTGTTTCTTTAATCTCTGGGAATGTCATTAGTTGAACGTTTAGTGGTGTTTTGACAGCTTCTGATATGCGTGAAGCAATAACATTTTTTATGCTTCTATTGCTTGCTACATCGACGATTCTTTGTGTTATGATTCCATCAAAGATAGCCGTGTCTACACCATTTATTTGTTGAAGTTTCTCCGCTAGTTGGCTTACAGGTAACCTTTCTATCTGCTCCATTTTCTCGTTCAGAAGGACAGCTTCTAAAGTGCCATCTAGTTCTTTCGCTATTTGGACAATTTCTTTCGGAACCTCTATCTTTGGTTTTTCCTTTTTGGGTTTGGATGGTTCTTCAATAAGCTTCTTGTTTTTCAAAGCTTCAAATATTTCTCTGCAGTTCAAGTCCTCAACTTCCTTTCCTCTTGGTGCTCTGGTAACATATTTTATCGTAGCCACTTGCTGTAGCTCTTTTAGAATTAGGTCTCCGCCCCTGTCTCCATCAAGGAAGGCTGTTGATTCTTTTTCCTTGGAAATTCTTTTTATTGTTTCTGGGATTCTTGCTCCTTCCACAGCTATGATGTTGTATATTCCGCATCGCATTAGGTTGATTATATCAGCTCTTCCTTCAACAAGAATGATCTCTTTGGCACTGCTGACTTCCGGTCCAGCTGAAAGCTTTTCAGGTCCGTATTTCTCAACTTTTGCCACTTTCAATGTTTCTGCTACTTCTTTGAAGATCTCATCTACTGAGGGCAGGGATTCAATAGTCCATTTATGCAGGATTTCCTTGGCTCTGCCGATTATCGCTTTTCTACGTGCCTGTCTAACATCCTCGATTTTTTCAAGGGTTACCTTTGCAGCGCAGGGACCAACTCTGTTTATGCTTTCTATACTTGCAGCAGTTAGCGAAGTGGAAACTCTATCCATGCTTGTCGGAATTGTTATTGTACCTGTAGTCTTGTCCTGCTTAGATTGCAATTGTATTTCTATTCTGCCTATTCTACCGGATTTCTGAAGCTCCCTTAGGTCAAGTTCTGGACTGAACAAGCCTTCTGTTTGTCCGAAAACAGCTCCTATGACATCTGGTTTTTCTACAACCCCGTTTATCTCGAATTTTGCTCGAATAACATACTTTATAGTAAACGTTTGGGATGAACCCGTAATCGTACACCTCCAATGATTATGTTAAGTTAGTTTTGATCACGTGATAAGAGGATTGTAATCTCAAATCACGAGACTATATTCTGATAGGTGTTCTATATTACTTTTATGAATTGCAAATCTTCCTCTTTAAGGTTTCCATATAGCTTGAGAGGCCTTCAACATCCTTTACTTCTCGACCTACAATGCTTCGGAGTTTTTTCCAGAGAACTGTGTTAGGCTTTATCCGCATCTTTTCCAAATGCTGTTTTAGATGCTTTGTCCACTCCCTTCCGCGTCTGTCAAAATCCAACAAAAGAATGGCCTCTCGTGTTCCAGATGCTTCAATCTCAGAGACAACGTCCAACATGCATTTTCCGCTGGTTTTCGCCTCAACTATTTTTCCATCTATGGCCAGTGTTCTTAAGGTGTCAACGTCCTTCTTTCCTTCGACAATTATGGGTATTCCCTTTGTAGATTTTTGAGCTAACCTTTCCAAAGTCTGCAGAATTCTTTCTTCTTTCTCTTTGAGCCTTGAAGACATTTTTTTTTACCTTGTTATTCTAGCGTTTTTCACAGCGTTCAAGCACTCTCTTGCTTCTTTGTTGTTTTTAAAGTATCTCCTAACCGGCTCAAGGGTTCTCGCCAGTTCTTCTGCCACTGCGCCTTTGAGGTCTTGCGGGTGCAAAACACCATGTTTATAGGCTTTTTCCAATTCTTGAAGGCTTTGAAACTCCACTGTTCCGCCGAATTTTGCGGGTCGTTCAATTGTGAATGTTGCTCTTTCTCTGAAAATCATGTATTTACATATGTCTAGAATAGGGTTGAATTCCACAGTTTTTTCAGGGCAGAAAGCCTTCGCAATCTTCTGTCTTATTTCTTCAAGTGAGTCATAAATAAATACACATGTTTCAGGCTTGCTCTTTGACATTTTAGCGGAAGACATGGCTTCTCTTTCTTTTCCTGCAGGAATTGGCCATATTGCTGGTTTCTCTAAACCCTGCAGCATGTGGTGATGAACACATACTGGTTTCCAGAAATCAAGTTTTTCTCCCAGCTCTCTGGCGACTACATTAGCATTACGTTGATCTAGACCCAACTGACAAATCTTCACTTCTAAGTGAAATATGTCAGCCACCTGCATTGGCGTATATAAAAAGTCCGAGACATGATTTGCTTCGGTTTCCTTTCTTCCAGCGATTTCAAGTGTTCTTCTTGTTCTAGCTATCGTCAGGTTTTTTGCGATTGTTATTGTTTTTGCCCAGTAGCTTAAGTCGTTGTAAAGCTCATCTGAGTAGATGAACTCAACTTTGTCTTCTGGAACACCTAGAGCTATCCATGAATGCTTGAAAAGGTCAGCTGCCTTTCTAATTAGTTCAAGGTTGCCACCTAGTTTGTTGTTTAGCCAAGCATGCCAAGTGGACAGATAAGCCTTAAAGTGTACTCCAGCTTCCACAAAATCCTTCATTTTATACGCGCAAATAACACCTGTTCCCAGATGAACCAGCCCTGAAGGCTCCCAACCGTTATAGGCCACAGGATGCTCTTCAGTTTCCAGAAGATTTCTCAAATCGTCTACAGTCAAAACTTCTTCAGTTGGAGATCTGCAAATCAAATCAATTTTAGTCTCTATGTCCACATCTTTAACCTACCAATGTCAATATATCCTTTAACGTTGTATGAAGTCAAACTTAAAAGTTAGGCTGTCTCTGTGCAACATTTCACGTTCCATTGTTTAGCAGCTCGTTTCTACACATTTTCTTTACTGGTGTGCGTAGAGTTTCTATTTCATGTTTTTCCGCAACTATGGTTCCTTGGTTTGCTCGATGTGGCTCCATAAAGGCTTCTTTCACCAATACTTTTTCTGGGTTGTAGCCGAGTACCCGACATAGTTCAAGTTGTTCAAGTCCTGATACCCTTATTTTTGGTCTTATGCTGAGGTTGACTGCGATGTAGATGTTGCGTAGGTACTCTATGCCTTTCATTTGTATGTCGTGTTAGGTGCTGATTTCCAGTGATGCGTTCTAGGCAGTTACTGTTAAGGCACAGTTTAGTTAATCTATGAAAAAGCTTAATGGCACATTCCTAACTGATTCCTTCAATAATTTTTTGCGAAAATGAAGCAAGCTCTCTTAGTATTTACCAAAAAAAGGGAATTTTGTGTTGTGTCAATGTAGGCTACGGGTAAATCTCATGCATCTACCACACTGCGTATTAACGTTGAAGAATCAAATTCCTCTATCAATTCTAAACCTTTATCTGTGGTTTTGTACGAAGTGCCATACTCTTTAATGAAATCACTGGCTTTCAGAAATCTAATATATCTCGTGAGTTGTTCGTAACTCATAGAAAGCGAACTAAGTAACTGTGTTTTTTTTACTCCCCTCTTTGCAGCTTTTAGGATGGCTACAGAAATAACTAAAGATCCTCTCCTCTTGGATGGAAAAGTTATGTTCATAACTCACCCAATAATATATAGATATGTATTCTAGAAGATAAATCTACCGTGTATGAGAAAAACTTCATTTTTATTCATTGTCTTTGGCCCGCCTTGCACAAAATAAGGGTCATTAGAGTTAATCTTTGCACTTAGTTAACCTGAAATTTTTTTCGCGGGTGATTGTCTCCCACGTAACCTATCCCTTAACTTCATTGTGGAGCCGTACGCTCACCTGTGTTAAGAACTCTCAGCGTGGGATTTTGCCCGCGCCTACCGTGTTCCATGGTTGGGTAAACCCGCCTTCATAACAAGGCAAGCGCAAGGCTCGCCTTTTCTGTTGGGTCCGTCAGTATGGGGCTCTCCGCGAAGAGAGTTTCGGTAGGATTGTGCTCATTTCATCGCTGTTCTAAATATGTACTTCGTTCAAAATTAACTTTTCGTAGTTTTCACTTATGTAAGAAATGTTCAAGGTTTATTTGGAATCCGCAGACGGGGTTTTCTAATTCGAAGTTGTTTAGAACTTGTGGATGGATTTCGCCTAGAAGGCCGATTTTCTTGTTTTGTGTTTGTATTGCTGCAACTCTTCCTTCTATAAAGCTTGGATTACTTGTCGGTTTCATTTTCCATCTGGGCAGGCCTAGATTAGTCAATAAAGCTTCCGCTATGGATTTTATTTCTGTGAGGTTGGCTATTGAATGTGACGATACTGCTGCCACTTGAAGATGTCTTTCAGAACGGCATTCCGCTTTCATATTGACCCTTATGATGTCTGAGACTTCAAAGATTCTTTGCGGGAAGCTAGTGTGTTTGTTATCCATCAAATTCTGCATCAGAGATGGCAATATGTTTGTTCTAGCTATGTTGTATTCTGAGGATGTTGGATTTGCAATTCTAATGGTTTTCTCCTGTTTTCTCCTCATTCTTTTGAATTGAATATTTTCGTTTGTTAGTATGAAGTTCATTGCTTCTGTGAAGCCTAAACCTATCATTATCTGTCTAACAATGTTTCCCAGTCTTGTAGCTTTGTGAAGCTTGCCTGTTGTCATGGTTTTCGGTTTTGTAGGCTTAAGTTTGTAGTAGCCATAACCAATGGCAACTTCTTCAACCAAGTCAACTTCATGTAAAATGTCAATTCGATAGGGAGGAATTTCAACCTGAATGATTCCGTTTTCCGTTTTTTCAGCGTTTAGTCTACACTTCTTCAAGCTTTTAACAATTTTGTTTTTGGAAAGTCTAAGCCCCAACAATCCATTAGCATATGATGACTGCAACTTCATCTTTTGCGGATTCAAATCTGGAGAAACCATGGTTCTGTCGGGATATTTCACTTGAACTGACTCGATTGCTCCACCCATGTCCGCAAGGGCTGTGACGAGAACGTTCAAAGAATGCGTAACAGCTTTCAAATCTGGTCCTGTTATATCTAGAAATAGATTTCGTGTTTCAGCGTCCACTTTTGTCAGTTCACCATTTATTATCGGCGGCATTGAAAGAACCTTTCCATCAGCATCCACCAAAAGCGGATATTTTGGAGACCAATCAATCAGACCTTTGTAAGCTGCTCCCTTTTCATGCTTCTCAAGAATTTCCCTCAGCGTCATTTCTCTTGTTTTCGATAAAGGAACGAATTTCACCTCGTCAGGGTCGGCAGCTAAATATGTAAAGGGAGACTTGATATTGTCCATGTTGTGTACTCCTATCGAAGCTTTTTTACGATCTCTGCCGACGCCCCAGTGAAGGTCTTCCTGCATGTCCATGATTTCCTTAACTGCGTCCTCATCAAGCTGTATATTCTTAACAACAGCGCTCAGCATGTATGGTCGAACTTTCTGAACGGATTCATCAATTTTAAGTATAACATTCCCTTTATGGACTACATATTTTGGTAAACCAGTCTTCCATCCCATCAACCCTTGATATGCTCTTGCCACCCCAGCGTAGCTTGAGAAGTCAATACGGTTTGGATTGAACTCTATCTTCACGTAATCCGTGCCTATTTCCTCTATGTCAGAGCCTATCCATGGAAGCCATTTCGCCATCTCCTCAACGGTCAATGAACGTCCGACAAACTTTGAGAATCTCTCCTTGTAGAGAGTGATTACTGGCATGTTGGGGTCCTCCTAATCCAGTTTAGGTCATTTTTATACATGAATCTAATGTCATCTATGCCAAGCTTCAGCATTATCAAACGTTCTAGACCTCCCCCCCAGGCTAAAACAGGATTTTTTATGTCTAATGGGGCTAAGACTTCAGGGCGGAACACTCCCATGCCACAAAGCTCAAACCATTTCTTAAGTTCTGGAATGTACACTGTTGACTGTGCTGATGGTTCTGTATATGGGAAATAGCTTGGCCAGAAACGCACTTTTTTCAATCCAAGCCTGACGTAGAATTCCTTCAGTGTTCCGATGAGGTCACGTAGTGTTACGTTTTTGTCCATGATTATGCCTTCAATCTGGTGAAACTCGGTTAAGCTTTTATAATCCATTTTTTCGTTGCGGTACACACGGTCAACAGAGAAAACTTTCACAGGTGGCTTCTTATGCTCAGCCAAATATCGAATTGTGGTTGCTGTTGTGTGTGTTCTGAAAACAAGTTTTTTCGCCACTTTTGGGCTCCAAGAGTATTGCCAGCCTCTTGAACCGGTTTTCCAGCCATTTTGGTGTGTTTCTGCAACTTTCTTCACTATAGATCTTTTAGGCAATCTCCCCGTTTTTGGATATTTCAAGTAGAATGTGTCGTGCATTTCTCTTGCCGGATGATCTTGAGGTTGGAACAAAGCGTCGAAATTCCAGAAAGCCGTTTCAACTATAGGACCTCGAATTTCCGTGAAACCCATCTCAGCGAAAATTTCCTTTACATTTTGGATTATTTGCTGGACTGGATGTGTTTTGGCCGGATAAACCACCGGACCCTTTGCTGTCACGTCAAATCTTGTTAGTTCAGTTTTTCGCCACTTTCCGGTTATGATAAGCTCTGGTGTGAGCTGAGTTACTTCATTGATGACCCGTATGCCTTTCCTTATCGTTTTCCAACCAACCTGTGTTATCTCTATCACTCTGTTTGTTTTTTCATTAACATCTAGAAGCTTTCTTCTTTTCAAAATTTTAACGGCGGGCTGCAGTTCAGAACTCAAGTCTTCAACAATTACTTGTTTTCCTTCAATTATGCCCTTTCGTTTTAGAAGTTCAAGTAGTTTCTCATCAGCTTCTTCCTTCACTGGTTTTTCTAGCAGTTGTATCATGTTTGTTTTTGTGTCAATAGTAGCCCATTTTTTTCTAATAAGCCATCCTAACGCTATTGGCACAAACTGCTTCTCCAGTTCCGCATTTTCAACGACTTTTGTAATGGATGCTTTTCCGCCAAGCTTAGTTAGAGCCCTTATTAAGCGTCTTTCAGGTAGCCCATTTTTTTCGTGAAGTTTTCCTTCAATGTTAAGCCATATGATTGTTTGCCTTTTCGCAAGAATTTTCGCAAGATTTTTCTCTTGCAATGTCAGCGCAGCACGCATTATTGCTGCATCAGACAAACCGCTTTCTTTCATCACTTGTTGTACTGATGCTTTTCCACCTAACTTCTCTATTATCCGCAATGTTTTATACTCGTTTTCTCTGAGTTCAACCATGACATATCCCTTCATGAACCGAACAAGCTGAATTCGACAACGTAGTTGTTATCTCAGTTTTAATAAAAATATATGTGTTCCTTGCTGGTTTTTGCCTAGAAATTACCTGTAGCTTTACACAAATTGGCGAGGCATCACTTCACCAGCACGCTAGTAAAGATGCGTAAAATCGTATTTATACCTTATTCTGATGTGATGCTGCTGAGATTTCTCTCCATTTATTCACGTAACATTTAATACGTTTTCGATGAATTATAAAGAGCCAAAACGCATGGGTGGTATTTCATTGGGTGACAAAGAGAAAAACGAAATGGTTGTAACTCCTTGGGAAGTCAGAGGCAGAGTTGATTATGAACGTTTGATACGTGAATTTGGCACTCAGCCTATAACGGAAGAGCTAATGCAGCGAATAGCTAGACATACAGGCAAGCTTCATCTTCAATTGAGAAGAGAACTTTTTTTTTCGCATCGTGACTTGGATGTTGCTCTGGATCTTTACGAAAAGGGAATAAAATTTGTTTTGTACACTGGCAGAGGGCCTTCAGGTCCCGTTCACATAGGACATCTTGTCCCGTGGATTTTCACGAAGTATCTGCAAGAAAATTTCAAAACAAGGCTTTATTTCCAGATGACAGACGATGAAAAATTCGTAATCGAAGACAAGTTGAAGCTTGAGGAAGCCAGTAGTTTTGCCTATGAAAACGCTCTAGACTTGATAGCCTTAGGTTTCAAACCAGAAAACACATTCATTATTTATGACGTGAAAGATATACATCTCCTTTACGACATTGCCTTGAAAGTTGCGAAACGAACAACTTATTCGACTGCTAGAGCCACCTTTGGTTTCCAAGATAGCACAAACATCGGATGGATATTTTGGCCAGCCATTCAAGCAGTGCCCTGCTTCCTTCATGCAAAACTTACAGGCGAAAACGTTCCAGCATTGATCCCGGCGGCCATAGACCAAGACCCCTTTTGGAGAATCGCCCGCGACATAGCTCCAAAACTGGGCTACTACAAACCAGCTCAAATACACTGCAGGTTCCTGCCTGGACTTGGAACTGGCGGAAAAATGAGTGCTTCGGAACCTGAGACAGCCATATATACAATAGACCAGCCGGACGTTGTAAAGCGAAAGATATGGAACGCCTTTACAGGTGGAAAAGCAACTGGTGCAGAGCAAAGGAAACTCGGTGGGGATCCAATCATCTGCACAATATTCCAATACTTGCTTTATCTATTCGAGGAAGATGACAAGAAATTGACTGAGAGGGAAAGGAAATGCAGAACTGGCGAGATATTGTGCGGCGAATGTAAAACCGAACTGATAGAAAAGGTTAACAAGTTCCTTGCTGAACATCAAGAGAAAAGGGAAAAAGCAAGAGACATCTTGGAAGAGTTCTATATTCAACGTTAACGCATGGCTTGTCGGAAAAAGAGGAAGTTAATGCTAACCCATTTTCAGCTAACAGACTTCTCCATCCAATGCACGCGATACTTGTTTCCTATGTTGGCGGAGATGAAAAAACCAAACATTACAATTTTGGCGCAGGCAATACCGACAATGATTAACCAGAGGTAAAGGAAATTTCCATTAAAAGGGAGTTGAAAGCCATAATACGCCTGAAAAAAACGGGGGGGGGAGGGGGTCAAACAAAGATTAAGAAAGGGAGCCCATGGCAAGGGCAGCTGAAAGCTAAAGTGTGG
>SOJA01000168.1 GCA_004376975.1 Candidatus Bathyarchaeota archaeon | reverse complement strand
AACCGTAGATTGACGCTTCTTTCACAGAGAGATTAACATTATTTACTGCGATTAGGTTGCGTCCAAAGATCTTTGTTAAATTCTCCGTTTCGATAACGTTCATTTTGGCTTTCAACTTTAACTTAATTAAAGTATAACACTAGATATATTTTTATAGAGAAAAACCGCGCGCGGATTGCTAGTGGAGTTGCGGGGATTTGAACCCCGGACAAATGGAGACATCTCCCGCGTGACCCCTCTTTTTTCTACTAATGGAAAGCGATTGTCTGTGCGTTTCTCATACAATACGCTCCCAGATTAAGATGACCACTTCTCTGCCGCCGCCCCACAATGTCGGTGGAGTACTTATCTTCAACCGATTGCCTGACAGTTCAAAGAAACGTTTTAGTCCCTGCCCTTCCCAGTTAGGAAACAATGAGCCTTCTACATGATGGATGATGAAGCCATATTCATTGTCAAATTCGTAAGACCCGTAATACGATACGTACCCTTCATAGTTTGCTTTAATTTCCTCAGATGTTCCCTTCATCTGGTCTCCAGAGGTGAACTTGGGCCGGTCGGGACGCATGACTTGTGCTGAAAAGCGTCCAGAATCAGTGTATATAATTGACCCTCGCGCATTTTTCCCAAAAGGATAAACCACTTCTCCATTTGCCTTTTGGATCTTAAGTGAAGTTAGCTTCCACGCACCGACCATGGTCGCTGAATTTCGGATAGACTTTTCCATTTTCTAACACTTCCAGAACACGTACTAATTCGGATTTATTTTTGCTTTGCTCTGCGCGCGTTGAAGAGTGGGGGGGATTTGAACCCCCAGTGCGCTGGTGATGTCTCCACTGTTTCCCGCAAAATCCCCATATTTTCAAGCACCAATCGCTTCTCAGACAGACTCGATGACGATACTCTTTATTATGTGAATGCGAAGTTATTTCAGATGCCTCTTAGGGGTGGGAGGTAAATGCGCTGGAGTATAACAGATCCTGAGTCACTCGAACACGCGATCTTTGAACTGAAACTCAGAGTTGTGAGATGGATCGGGGTTCACAAAGGGATGACTATCTTAGATGTGGGTTGTGGACAGGGTGGCTTCACTGCTTCTCTTGCGAAGATTGTGGGAGAAGCTGGCAAGGTGATAGCCATTGATGTTACAAATGAGTACTTAGATGAGTTTATAGAACGCTTAAACAGATATGGAGTCAAGAACACTGTCACGTTTGTTCAAGCCGACGCAACCAATCTTAAAGATGAAATAACGGATGATTTTGCTCACATGGTTGTGAGTTTTCGTCTTCTTGAGGAGTTGAAAAGATGTGAGGATATGCCAAGAGTTGTTCGTGAGATGGTCCGTGCGGTTAAGAATGGTGGAAAGGTTTGTCTCGTCGAGTTGAGTAGCAAAGCCAGAAACAAGGCTGAAGAGACTTACATTAGGCTTCACATGGAAAGCGGAGATTGTTTTTTCGAAAGCAAGCAAATAGCCAAATCAATGAAAACTAGTGGATTAGCGAAGGTCTACATAGAGCAGTTTGATAGCAATATTTGGTTTTCCCCTCTCTTGGCAAAGCAGGAGCTGAGTTTTGCACAAGTATGGTATGATTCAGATGTTGAGAAGAGACTTGGCCCACTCATAGACAAGTATGGGATGAAATACCCAAAACTTCTCATCTTCTCAGGGCAAAAGCCTGCAAACCGGAAAAAATAGGCAGTGGGCAAGTGTGACTGATGCTCTTAAGACCTGAGCCTGAAAAGAGAAAAGCCTTGCTTGAAGTCGGCTTTGAATACATGACGGAGGAGTACATTGATGGTGACAAAATCTTCCTAAGCGAAAATAAGAGGAATAAGGTTCAGTAAAAAGGATAAGGTTTATTCGAACACAAACACAGTGGAGATGTCTCCCGCAAAATCCCCACTTCCTTTCCAAAAGCACAAATGCCTGCACACGCAAGAGATTAAAATCGTCTGGAAAACACTTGTACCTATTATGTTTCTGTGTGCGTCCTAACTGTTGCTGCCTCAGACAGTCTTATAAATTCTGTACGCTTTCATTAACACAATACACTATTACGAACTTAGCAGTGGAAATCGAAAGTAAGGTGAATGATTTGTTTGATCTAATTCAACATGCCATAATAACGGGAGAAAAACTGGGAGTCAGGTTTGTTGAAGCCCGATACGACGACTTCTCTATCATAGAAATCAGAACAGAAAAAGAAGAAGTGAAAGACGTCAAAACCATGCATCGAGTCGGAGTAGGCGTAATCATATATTACAACGGTGCTACTGGCTACTCCTTCACAACGAAACTGAACAGAACAGCAATCGAAGACACAACAAACAGAGCATTCAAAATAGCTAAAGCCTCATCAGAGACCGCCAAGATCAAGATTGACCCAGGTCAATCCGAACCACACACACAAAAAGAACTGAAACTATCCGTCAAGAAACATCCAAAAGACTTCTCCATAGCTTTTAAGAAAGATTTGCTTCTTAGAAGCGTCAAAGCAGCAATGGAACACGGAAAAAATATTTCGTCGGTAACATCGCGTTACGGAGAACTTTTCGGTCAAAAATACTTCACGAACAGTGAAGGAACCGAAATCTCATGGTCACCATTAGTAACAGACCTCAGGATTCGCGTAGTATCAAAACTCGGCGACTTACTTGCAGACGGTGCTGATGGTATAGGAGGAAGCTTCGGGCTAGAGCTATTCAACACTGACGATTACACACCTGAAAAGATAGGTGAAAACGCGGGAAAATGGGCTGCAGAAAAGCTGGATGCAAAACCTGCTCCACCTGGCAGACATCGAGCTCTATGTGAAAACCGCCTAGTTGGAGTGCTAGCTCACGAAAGCTTCGGCCATCTGACAGAGAGCGACTTCGTGATGTCCGGCATGTCCCCCCTAGCTGAAAAAGTAGGTCAACAACTAGGTTCTGAAAAAACAACGATAATTGATGAAGGCACTCCAGACATGAGCCGATTCTATGGTTTCTGGCTGCCTTTTGATGATCAAGGAATAAAAACAAACAAACTGACCATACTTGACAAAGGTAAGCTAACAGGATATCTCCACGACCGGAACACGGCTACTCTCATGAAGAGCGACTTCACTGGAAACGCTCGAGCAATCAACTACAGCTTTCCGCCAATTGTCAGAATGAGAAACACATACTTCTCTCCAGGCGACCTATCTTTGGAAGAAGCAATGGAACAACTTGACACAGGCATATACGCCATCCGCACTGCAGGAGGACAAGCAAACATGGACGGCACATTCATGTTCAAAGCCCTCAGGGGATACTACATTGAAAAAGGAGAAAAGAAATATCCTCTACGCGAAGTCACATTAACAGGGTCAATCCTGGACTTTCTCAAGAATGTAGAAGGCGCAACAAAAGAGCTCTTCATGTATAGCAGCTATTATGGAGGATGCGGAAAAGACGGACAGTGGCCATTACCAGTAGGCCTTGGAGGTCCACACCTTCTAGTCAGTGATGTCCAGTTTGGAGGTGAAAAGCAATGACCATTGACCTGGACAAAATTGCAGACGAACTCTCCACTCTTGCAGAATCAGGCGTCAAAAAGGCAAAAGGAAAGGGAGCTGAAGAAGCTGAAGTCTTCATCTCAAACATAAACACAATCAACATCACTCTAAAGACAAGCGTCATAGAGGCAAGAGAAGGCACATCACTCGGACTAGGAATAAGAGTCGTATTAGACAAAAAAGTGGGATTTGCAGCTACAAGCGGAATAAGTGAGACGAGAATCAACGACACAATAGAAGAAGCTCTAGACGTCGCGAAGATTCGACCGTTAGATCCAAGATTCACTCATCTACCAGATCGTTTGTCAATACCTTCAAAAGACGGAAAAATCGACGAAAAAATCCTTCAATTCTCTGAAACTCAAGCATTAAAAGAAGTGAACGACCTCGCAAAAACCGGGTTTGAATATGACAAACGTGTCAAGGGCTTGTACGGCGGAGTCGGCGTCCAAAAAGGCGTATTCGCTGTAAGCAATTCAAGAGGGGTCACAGGCTGTTCCAAGACAGCTATAGTAGGAGGAGGCGCCTACCTCACAGCTATTGAAAATGGAAAACGAAAAACCGGCTCAGAGAAAATTGATTCAAGAAAACTCGTTGACTTTCGCAAGGTCGGATCAGACGCTGCTCAACGTGCCATAAAAATGCTCAAGTCAAAAAAGCTGAACAAATCCTTCCTAACCACAGTCGTTTGGGAGAACATCTCAATAAGTCCACTACTGAAATGGATGTTCAACTCAGCATCAAGCGCCAGAAACGTACAAGAAGGAAAAAGCTTCTTCAAAGGAAAACTCGGCAAAAAAGTGGCCAGCAACATCTTCACTATCATGGATGACGGCCAGCTACCAGAAGGGTTACTGACGTTCAAACTTGACAGCGAAGGAACCCCTTCCCAAACTACCACTCTCATACAAAATGGCGTCTTAGAAAATTACCTGTATGACAGTTACTCAGCCCTTCAAGAAAACAAGTCAAGCACAGGAAACGCAGGCAGGCAATGGCCAGAGCCGTTCCTGTACACGCCTAACGTAGCAACTTCAAACCTAGTCGTCAAAGCAGGAAGAAAAGACTTGGAGAGATTAATAGGTGAAGTCGACGAAGGCGTGCTAGTCACCGACTTTGTAATGGGTTCTGGACACGCAAATATGACTACTGGAGAATTCAGTGTAGTAGCTCCCAGCGCATTTATGATAAAGAACGGAGAAGTCAAGTTTCCCCTAGAACCTATAACAATCGCTGGGAACTTCTTCCATTCATTAAAGAACATAGCCACAATCGGTTCGGATTCAAGAATCACAAGCGTAGGTAAAATCCCCAGCTTAACCATCGAAAACCTCACTGTGTCAGGGTAGCTTCGCGCGCGCAACTGTTGAAGGAAACAGGCATGAGAATTGGTGAAGCATGGAAACTTCATTGGACAGAAATCGACTTTGTCAGTAATACAGTGAGAGTTACTCCTAAGAAAGGAAGCAATCCAAGAGTGCTTAAGATCAGCAGCAAACTCGTCGCAATGCTGAAGTTACTACCGCAACAAACACCTGAAACGTTCAACGGATCACTAATACACTTCGCCAGAAGTTTTCGTAGACAAAGAAGAAAATCATCCCACAAACTTCAGAATCGAAGAATTGAGCAGATACACTTCCACACCTTCAGACATTGGAAAGCTACTATGGAGTATCATCGCACAAAGGACATTCTATATGTGAAACAGCTTCTCGGCCACAAATCCATACAAAACACAATGAAATATACACAGCTGATGGACTTTAAGGACGACGAGTTCACCTGCAAAGTTGCTGAGACAATTAAGGAGCTAAAGAACTCGTTGAAAGCGGTTTCGATTTCGTCACTGACATGGACGCCAAAAAGCTGTTCCGGAAACGAAAGTAGCCCTACAATGATCTCCCTGTCCGGGGGGGATTGTAGATGGGGTCGCGGGGATTTGAACCCCGGATCGCCAGCGCCCCAGGCTGGTATCCTTGACCACTCTAGGAGAATCCTAACCAAGATACCTACCAAATCAAAGCCAGAAACTCTAACTAGACGACGACCCCCCAACATGTCCACCAAACAAACAGCACTTATCATTAACACACTAATAAATTTGAAGAATAATGGCAAAGCAGAAAACACAATAAAAAGCGTATCTCAAAACTTAAACAGAATGAGCAAACACGTAGACTTAGCAAACCCTGAAGAAGTAAAGCAATACATCGCAAATGCTAACAGAATTGATAATGGGAAACCCCTATCCAATGCTACAAAGTCAAAGCTTGTCTTTTGCTATGGGTGTTTATGTAAAGCGAATAATATCCCATGGCAACCACCAAGATACGAATGGATACAAACCATTCCAATAATCCCAACCAAAGCCAATGTAACCAAAATAATTAGCGCATCCACGAAACGATACGCAACTATCTTTACAATTTTGGCAGAAACAGGACTAGAAGGACAAGAACTACGCAACATACACAAAGACAGTATAGACACAGAACAGGGAATAATCAGCGCAAAAGGATGCAAAGGACACGCATCAGGCACATACAAACTAAAAACACAGACAGCAGAAATGCTAA
>SOJA01000186.1 GCA_004376975.1 Candidatus Bathyarchaeota archaeon | reverse complement strand
AATTTTGATATGTTGTGTAATTTGACTTAATGAATATATTGCGTCAGCATATAATGATGAGTCTTGAGACAGAATACTTAATATAGAGGCATGCATGTATGTACGGAAAGCGACATATTGGATCCACGTATAACAGGAAAGCTGTTGAACAAAAGCACAGCAACCTTCTACTTCTCTTGCTTTTCTTTTTAAACTTGATGGATATACCTTCTACTTTTTATGGTTTAAAAATCGGGTACAGCGAGATTAATCCATTTTTCCTAGAACAGAACATCATCGTAAAGGTCTTGTTACCGGCGGTCTTAGCTCTTTTTTATGTTCCAGCCTACTACTTATGCCGAAAAGAGAAAGAAGATTCTGTAAAAAAACTCTTGCATTATCTTCTCCTCGGGTTAGTTGGTTTTTACGCCGTGGGGCTTGTGAACAATCTGGTTCTGATTGGGTTAAAGATGCTAGGTTGGGGATAGGGGATTTTAACGCAAAAACGTGGCATGCATGCAGTAAGGATAGGCGAATCAAAATCTACAGTCTAGCGTAAGGCGTTATGAAGAGCAGTTCTCGGCGACATCAGTTTTGCACCAAGAGAGGTTCACAGCGTAGCTGCCGAAGCCGCCAAAAGTGTGGTTGATGTAGTGTGGGAGCGTTAGGATTACCTATGCTTGCTTTCATAACAGCTGCTCTGATTCTTGCACTATTTTTTGGAGGTCTTGTATGAATTATTCTTCGCCTGATGCTTGGAAAAAACGTAATTTCACATCATCCGTATTAACTGTCAAATATTTGCATAACTGGGTTGCAACTGCTAGAAACATTGAATCTTCTATTTCACACCATTAGATTTAGTTCTATGTTGAGAGGTCGTTGGAAAGGTCGTTGCTGTTCACGTTCCGATCAAGTGCAATACACTGAAACAAAGGGTATATTCTGTCCATAGTAGTCAGGCCCAATCGTTCCTAGCAACAAGAGGTTAATAGCTGCCGGTCCTCCAGCTATTGGTTTCTGTTTGTCAGGGTTACCGGTGAACGTGCCGTCACTTTTCGACGCAAAAAAGACGTAAGTTGTTTCCTTAAATTCAATGACTATGTCGGAGTAAGTTGGTTGAATAGTTCCGCTCGCGTTAACATTCACGATATACCAATGCCCTTGTCTGCCCGCTTCTGGGAAGTACATCCAAAGCAATGAATGGCTATTGAGTGTAAGAGATCTGTTACCACCAGATGGATCATAGTTGGTCAATTTGATTCTGAAAACTACATGTTCTGCTGTGGGCACAATGTAAGTGCCACTACCACCCGGATAATCTTTCAGCACGTAATCAGATGCGTACTCGAAATATCTGAAGTCGTCGAAGTCCATCGCCAAGTAGCCGATTCCTTGGGCTACTTGCGCTACTATCACATCTTCTAATTCTTCCTTCTCAAGTGCTATCGTGTTCCCCCTTGCTGTCACAAACCAAGAAATGAAGTCATGTCCAGGATTTGCCCCGTCTACCGTCACTACTATTGCAGCGTCGCCAGTAAGGTCTGCAACACTTCCAGGGTTTAGGCTCAAATTCAATTGTACATGATTGTATGTTTGGATTGAAGTGTCAAAAACCCATAGGTTTATTATTTGCGCAGCCACAGCGCCAGTATTCGTAAGTGTGACCTCTACTGTGACTTCGTTTCCTGAAACGGAATAGTCTCCATCTGTGGCAACGATCTTCTCATTGCGACGGTCAGCCTCATCCTGATTGACATCTTTCGCCGCTTGGGTATACTGAGCATTCTGTGAAAAGGTCCAGAGAAGAACATTTGTGGACACCATGAAAATTATCAGGATCAGAAATACGGTTCCGATGACCGTGGATACGCCTTTGGAACGTCCTTTCCAAATTTTCTTAA
>SOJA01000153.1 GCA_004376975.1 Candidatus Bathyarchaeota archaeon | reverse complement strand
ACCACATGAGGTGTACGTTGAAGCATCTTTTCCTATTCTTCGTCTTATGCCTAACCCTGATCGATTTCACAGATTTGAATCCAAGACTCTCCATATCCCTTCTCTTGAAGTATCCACCCCAGTAATTCTCTAAGGCAATCGTAGCAAAACCAGAAACTCCTTTCTCGCTTTCTATCATGTTTTCCAATAATCGTTTTCCAAAGTTATGCCCCTTAGCCCTCCTCTGCACCCATATACAATTCATAACAATAACATTATCACCCATGATAGGAAGACCAGAACCCTCAGCAAGTGCATACTCAATGGTGCCAACTTGATCCCCCTTGAAAAACAAAATCTTCTTGTGAAAACCCTTTGGAATAGCAGACTGCAAGTACTCCTGACGTTTCTTATAAAAAGAATCTCTTCTACTGCGAAAGAGTTTCTTATAAACGGCACCTCTACTATGAAAGAGACATCTGTAGAGGAATCGTTCATATTCAGGATTTTCAGCTACATCAACGATTTCAACTGCAGAGTTTACCTTCATCTCATCATACGCATGAGTACTCACAGAAGATAAGAATTCCCGTCCCCCCCACAATCCATGTACCACCGCGCGCTATTTCTTCATAATACTTCCTGCTAACATTACAGAAGGGGGAGGGAAGTTGGGGGAGACACCTCCACTGCATTTAGATAAATCCCAATCGGCTAAGTTTTGGGCTAATCTATTAGGTCTTGATTTTCTCACGTGATGTTTACTTCCGTTTCCTGATATCTTGATTCCATCCATTTCTAAGATGAAGTCAAAGCCTGCTTTTATGAGTGCGTACTAGTCGCCAAAATTAATTTAGGTGTTCAGTCATAAACAATTGAATAATCGGTTATACCTTGTTGTGAAGTTTGATGATGCCAGAATGGATTAAAAAGTGGATTTTGAAAGACCGATTGGTGGGAAACAAATTTAGAATAAGCAGAGAATATTTCAGGCATCCAAAAAGCATTCAATTTGTTAATGGTGAAAAAAATGAGGGGGCAGATGAATGGATATGGTTCCGTTATATGGTTAATTCAAAGAAGTATGGAAAATACTGGGTAAAATATGAACGGGGATGCTACAAGTGTAACTGTCCTTTCTTTAAACACCGTTTAATATGTAGTCACATTTTGGCGGTCTGTCAAAAAACAAACATTTGGCCAAAGAAGGATACAATATTTCCATCAAAATCGCAGAAATGAGTTAAGGATGTTTCAAGTTTTTATTTTCTGAATATTTTTGGAGAGAAAAATTTTGCTAACGCCATAAATATGCCATGTTTGTACAATTCTCTTCTGGTAACTTTTCCTTTTGTGAACATCCCTATTGCACCAGCGCGCGCTACTGGAAAATTCTAGACTAGCGCGTGCTAACGGATATGATGACAACTTGGTGAATGGATGTCGGGGTTATTTCAAGTGTAAAACTTTATCATTTAGGTTCCCTTAGTTTGCTGTGAGTGGGTGTTCATATGAATGCTTGGGAAGCCGCGAAAAACGCGTTGAACTGTGTTCTGGAAGCAAAAAAAGGTGAAAGCATAGTCGTTTTCTGTGATCATGAAAAGATGAGTGTCGGTAAAGCCTTTGCAAACGGCGCTTTGAAGCTTGATCTTCAAACACGCTTAGTGCAGTTGAAGACTGATCCAAAAACATTCCGGAAGGAAGTTCCACCACAAATCATGGACATCCTGAAAAAGCAAGCACCAGATATTTACATTAATCTTCTACGTGGAATCCGTGAGGAGACACAATTCAGAATTCAACTCATTAAAATGGAAACTGAAGGTCATAAGGCTCGTTTAGGACATTGTCCAGGCGTTACACTGGATATGTTAACTGAAGGAGCGTTGGCGTTAACAGTTGATGAACATCGACGGATGCAGACATTTGCGGACAAGCTGATTAGAAAGTTAAGTGAAGCAGTCAGGGTTGAAGTTACGAATCCAGCTGGAACAATCGTTTCATTAGGTGTTGAAGGACGACCCTTCTTCACAGACACAAGGATAGACTGGGACTCGATGAAGTGGATGAATCTTCCAACAGGCGAAGTCATAGTTGCACCAGTAGAAAACTCTCTTGAAGGCAAATTGGTATGCGACATGGCCATAGGTGGAATTGGCCCAATAAAAACTCCAGTAGAAATAGCAGTTAAAAACGGTAGGGTTCAAGATGTTTCTTCTGGGGACGCTGAAGTGCTGAGGAGAGTTAACAGCTCGTTGGATACTGACGAGTGGTCAAATGTTGTAGGTGAATTTGCTTTTGGAATAAACCCCCAAGCAAGATTTGTTCCAGAGTTTCTAGAAACTGAAAAAATGCTGAAAACAATTCATATAGCCTTCGGTAACAATTTAGATATGCCTAACGGAAAAAACCCTTCTGGAAATCACATGGACTTTCTAGTGTCTAAACCCACGGTTAAAGTGTTCAACAAGGACGGCTCAATCACTAACGTCCTTATGAACGGAGCTTTCCGGCCTTTGCAGACGGGAATAGCTAAAAACACTTAAAATGGTAAGACTTCACTTCTATGAGGCAGGTGGTTGGAAGGTGACTGAAGAGACAAGTGATAAATTACCTATATCTGACTTCTACAAAGTCATCGACTACATTACGATTTTCAAAAGCGAGAAATGGTGGGAGGCAATAGTTGTTTTTGAATCCTTAGGAAAGCGATCAATTGGCCTGTATCTTTGGCACAACCGAGATGGCTCATGGAAGAGGAAACACAAGTTTAACATTAGAAATCTTGATGAATGGAACAAGCTTAAGAACGCAATAGAACAGCTTACTCCAAAACTTGTTTCAAAATAATCCGTTTTTTCGGATTTCAAATTCGTATTCAGAATAAGAATACAGAATTGAATAATCTTATTAGTTGACTTCAACAACAAAAACAAGAAGGGCGAATACTGTGGAAGCCGAAAGTGAAATACAAGAAGACGTGCAATATCAGGAAGAAGAAACATACATGGATGAACATGATGCAACAGTTCCTGAAGAGCAGAGAATAGAGCAACGGGAAGAATATGCGGTTGCAGAGGAACCAACAGAGCAAAGACAAGAATATGAAGCAAAAGACTTACTGCAGAATCTTGTATCGATTGATCAAAAGGTGGACAGAAGCGGCTTTGTACACGGGCTTTCCGTAGGTCTTGGGATGGGTTGCATTGGAGCCTTCGTTATCATGTGGGTTGTAGTTTTCTTCTCTCCACAGCTGCCGTCTGCAGTAACATATGAAGCCATGTTGTCAATATTCATTTATCCTCTCATCTATCTGCTCGCAGTAGGTTTAATCGCACTAACAGCCGGTATAGTAAGAGAATACTACACACGAGAAAGCAGCTTCTGATCTAAGAGTCTAAATCATGCCTGTTTCTTTGCTGATAAACAAATTATAATAATCCACAGCTTAACTGATTGCTGTGAAACACATGTCTCACACGTTTAAGCGATTTTTAGAGGAAATCATCGGTGAAAAGGCTCATGGGCCTTCTCCAACCTTTTCCGTTTTTCACATGATGCGTGCAATAGAGCTCATTGCTAAGAAGCCGATTGGCCGAAACAAACTTGCTGATGAACTAAGTGTTGGAGGAGGCGTCGTGCGCACTATGATCTACCGATTAAAAGATGCTGGGTTAGTTACAACCTCAAAGTTAGGCTGTGTTCTAACACGTAAGGGCTTAGAGCTATGGAATGAGTACAAAACGATTTTTAGGAGGAGAGTTGGGATTGGCAAGAGCGAGCTGACGCTTGCAGACTACAATTTTGCAATTCTAGTCAAGAACTGCGGGCATAAAGTTGGATCAGGCATAGAGCAGCGTGATGCAGCCATAATGTTAGGTGCAAAGGGTGCCACAACAATCATGGTTAAAAGAGGACGTTTAATCATTCCATCTGTAAGCGATGATGTAACTAAGGATTTTCCAGAAGCAGCGAACCATATTATTAAGATCCTGAAGCCTGAAGAAAACGATGTAATAGTTATTGGGAGCGCTGATTGTTCAGTGAAGGCTGGATACGGCGCGTTGGCGGCAGCTTGGACGTTTGCTAACAATTGTGGTTAGTACGTGTATTTTTCTCCTGCAGACAAGACGCGTTCCAAAGCTGTGTTGAAATTGATTATTCCCTCGTTTGTTTTTGATGATACAGGGATAAGCAAAAAATCTATGCCAAGCTCGTGAATTGCCCGCGCCATGCTTCTGCTGAGCAACCGTTTTGTCCCTTCAAGTTTCTGTTCAATTGCATCTTCTAACGCCTTTGGATCAGCCGACCAGTCCACAATTCTATTGACATCCTCTTCTGGAAGCAAATCACATTTAGATAAGATATGCACTTGAGGAACAAGGAAACGATTGTAAACCGCTGCAGAAAGGAAGAGATTTGAAACATAATTAAGCGGGTTGAGCGAAAAAGCAGCATCGCACAAGTAAACTATAGCTTTGTTTTCTTTTGTAAGTTCAGAGGTGATATACGGTCCGCTAGCTCTGAAAGCGAATAACTCTATCTGTCCAGGAGTATCAACCAAAACAACATCAGGGTTCAACTCTTCAATTTCCCTTGATATCGCATCAATTTTATCTGCAATTAAATCTGCAGCCACTATCAAAGCGCCGTTTGGCCCTAAACCATACCTCTCCATTAAATCTCCCACGTTCACATGGTTTCGAACGTCCACATCAGGTGAATATGGAAGCATCAAAGCTCCGGGATCTAGATTTACAACTCCAACGTTTTGTTTGGACATTTTTAACCATTCACTGAAGGTTGCTGTCAGCAGGGACTTGCCAGATCCCGCGGTTCCTATAATGAAGATGATAAACATTTCATATCCCTATTCTACAAGGCGCTATTCACTTGTTTTCAAACTTATTTTAAGGTAGAAGTCTTTTCCGGCTTATAAGGGAATTTCTGGAGGCTGCGGTTCCTGTACTTGTTGATTCTGTCTTGATGTCAAGAACACAGCTGTGCCTATGCAGACCAAAATCAAAGTGATAATTAACAGAAAAATGAAGAATATAGATAAAACTATCACGTTATGTATTGGGCTGTCAGCTGCAGCGTAATCGTTATCTCCAGACCAGCTCACACGGATATAATGGACACCAGCAACCTTTGTGTTCCAGACATATCCAAATCGTCCCTCAGAATCTGTTGTAATAGAATCCAAAACAACCCAAGGTAAGTTGTTCATTTTAACGTAAATGGTAACTGTCTCGTTTCGCAGACGTGGCGAAAGTTGTCCTGAAAGTGTGATGACGCTTCCTTGAACAACATTTTTGGATGAAAGTGCTAATGATATTGTTGATGACTCTAACGTTTGATAGCTTGCGGAAACATGTCCTGAAGTCTCTTGTTCACAGTTTTCAAGCGTTATCACCTTTGGAGAGGCATGTTTCAACCCATCTGGACATTCACCGATTCTCCACCCATCTTTCCAGTTGCCTCCTGTGCATTCAGCAACATAATACTGAATGTTATTGTATGTGACACTGTAGGTCTGACCTCTAACATCCTGCGGTTCATGTGAAAGATGAACACCGACGTTCATGTGCCTTTCACTTTCATAGTATAGAAGCACCACATCAATCTCACCGGCCTTCATAATGGAAGCTGCAACGTACGAAAAGAGGTCACAGTCTCCCTTGTTCTCCACAACTGTTTCTATAGGATATTTCACTCCCGAAGTTTCTTCATAAGGTATTTGATGAACAATCATAAGTATTCCATTCGCGAAATCCTCATCATCAGTGTAGATTTCCCAGAGGCTGTTGGCAACTGGCGTTAAAGCGTAGGGCGTAACAAACATGGCAAAATCATCGTTTGAGCTTAGTCTATGGCTTTTTTCACAGTAGTAATCATAAAGTGACTGTGAAACAGCCACATTCAGCTTGTAATAAGTCGAACCATTTGGGCTGTCCAAAAGCTGATAGGAACAACTGTAACTCTGAGATAGGCAATGTGGAAACAAATAAGAAAACGTAAGAAAAACCGTTAATACCGTGAACGTTTTCTGGAGTTTGAGATTCACTTTAGATCTGAAAATGTTGTCGTCTACATGATTTATGTTTCTTATGAACTTTAACGAAATATTCATATTATGAATTCCGAATAAGCACGCGTTTGATAGATATAGTTAAAATCTATTTCTTAACAGAGAGTATGCTGTTTTTGTTGCAGGAAAACTAGAAAAGGGGCAGTTTTGTAAGTTTTTATGCTTTTTGTCACTTTATAAAGAGCTAGACACTGTTTCTTTCTGGAGTCAGCGCGCGCAGAAAGTGTGGCGAAGTATTTTTGCCTTATGCAACATTATAGCAGCAGATTAACGGTTATAGATACTATGCACGTTACACTACATAGTAGTGAATAACCTTTTCCATTCGTTTAGGCAGATCACATTTCGCGGCAAGACTCTTAATATACTCTACCATTTCCGGATGGATACGTGCTATGTCTGTCATTGTGACAAGACCTACAATCTCTTTATTCTTTATCACTGGCAATTTCTTAATTCTTCTTTCAAACATTAACTTAGCTGCTTCTTCCAAACTTGCCTCAGGCTCCACAACCACCAAAGGCTTAGACATAACATCTCCTACAAGTGTCTCATCGGGATTTCGAGCTTTGACTACAACTCTCTTCAGAACGTCACGTTCAGTTAACATTCCCACGAAACTTCCTTTCTCCAGCACAACCAAGCAACCTATCTCATGCTTATTCATTCGTTCAACCGCTTTCCTCAGATTCACACCAGCATCAACGGTTACTACATTTGTAACCATTACATCTTTTACCTTCCGCAAACCCTTGACCTTCCCAAGATATTCAAAAGGTTCAATCCTTAAAAGCCTTAGCGCACGCGCGCGCTTCCAACCCTGCACATAGTGAAACTGGAAGTGCTTCCCATCAATAGGTAAAGAGTTTCAGCAGGAACATTCATACTTAGATAAAGCCAAACCCAAAGAGCAATATACTGTTTGGCATTTAGAAAACGCTCCAGGCTGCCGAGGGCAAGTTACTATAACCAAGGTCGTCCTAATTCAATTCACTTAGTGTTTACTGAATTGAAGCTGAGACTCGTTTGCTCTAGGCTGAAAAAGGGTGAGATTGTTTGACATACCAGGTAGAAAAACGGGGGGGGGTTGCGGGAGACATCACCAGCACACTGGGGGATTCAAATCCCAACTTCCACGCCATTGCAGGATTGCATACGTTAATTAGATAAGGTTGGGAACTGTAGTTGAATGGTGTGAAAGAACCGAAGCACCCTAGTATGGGCAAGGAGTTTCCGCATACAGACCAGATACTACTTTTGTCGGCTGCCCTGTTTTTTGCAGTTTGGATCTTAGATTCCTTTATTTTTAAACTCTCTGATAGACTTGTGGGTTTTGTTCCAGACGTTATTCGTATAGCCTTTTTTGTTGGTTTGGAGTTTTCTGCTATCATGTTAGCGTTCTATTCGCATGAAGCTTTGTTTGGCAAGAAAAGCGCAGAATTCACGTTAATAACTGATGGTGTGTTTGCTCATGTTCGCCATCCACTGTACCTGAGTATTCTTCTAGCGTATCTCGGCTTTTTCTTCAGCTCAATGTCACTTGTTTCACTAATTCCATGGATTTGCTACGCTGTCCTTTTTGATAAGATGACTAGTTATGAAGAGGAAGATCTAGTAAGAATATTCGGCGACAAGTACATTGAATATAGTAAAAGAGTGACAAAATGGTTTCCCACACCTCTACGAAGGAGTTCGCGTGAAATAGGTAAGGGAGGACGTGGAGGGTGATAGAAGGGGCCATTATCGATGGGTGCATCGTGTTTTTTCTCTTATCTATCCGTCGATTGGTCCTCCTCAGAAGCAGGGTTAAGCCCCTTCTCCTCGTTGCCCCCACGCATGCACTGTTTTAACGGACTGATCTGCTTACACTGGAGTTTATAGCCCTATTCCTTCTTCGGGCATCCATTCTGGCCACTCTGAGAGCCATTCAGGGATTTTCGTGTTTCTCACCCGATCACATACAGGGAAGTAAGCCTTTAGATCAACAATCGGCGTGTCATCATAAGCATCAATATCTGCAACTGTAACAATCCCTTTGGTTTCATCTACCATCAGAATCTTGCATGTGGTCATGGCGATTGGATTAGGGCGATATTCTGCTCTGGTCGCAAACACACCAGTAATTTTTCCCTTAGCATAAGGAGGCTCACACTGCAACGCGCTTCGACTCTTTTCGTTGTCATGTTTATGCGCCCACCAGAACACCATGACATGGCTGAAGTGATCGAGTTGCTTTAGAGCCGGTCTAAAAGAATCCAAGATTTCTAGGCTGATGTTTTTCTCGTTTCTTCGAATATAACCGATCGGAAACATCTGAAAGGCTTGGTTGATGATTTTATCTGTCATCTTAATCACACCTCAAATGCACTAAGCGACATATTGGAAATTAAGTTTGCGAAAGTCATGTGCGATTTCTAATGGCTACACGCGCTCTACTACATATCACACCTTGATCTCAAATCTTCTTAGATAGATCAATGTAGAAATGTAATTGTTTTGAACCTAGGCTGAAATCATGCTCTACATAGCCGCATGGCTCAAAGCCACAGGCAATGTAAAATTTGATGGCGTAATCCATGAAGGTTCCTGTATCAGCTCGAAGGACATGAAAACCTTGTGACTTTGCATACTCCTTAGCTTTTTCAACAAGTTTTTTGCCTACACTCTTTCTTTGATGGTTTCGGTCAACAATAATGGAATCTATCATTAAAGCAAAGACCCTTCTACCCAACGAAATGTAACCAACGACTTGATCTCTTATGGTTGCAACAAAAATTTTACCTAAACCTAGTGATGTGTTCTTCTTTATATTCAGCATTTCAGTCTCTAAGAATGGCTCACCAAAATTTTCAGCATCTAATATTAGCTTCTTGACTTGAGAAAAGTCAGAAGACGTATACTCTCTAATCAGCACTTCCATCAGCTCCTCCCACACTCTAGGACAATTCTTTCAGTTTTATGGCCTATGATATTTAAAGCACAGTCTCTATTTCATCGGCTTTCTAGCTTTGAAGAGTAGGGTGAAAGGTATTCTTCTCCATATATCGTAGTCTTTCAAATATCCCTGTTCAAAATACGGAATCTTCTTCATTTCAGCTTCTGTCATTTTGTTCAGAGGATACGGTTTGGGTTCTAGTATCTTTTCAACAATGAACCCAGAGGTGACTAGAGGGTTGAAATAGTCTTGGAAGGTTCTACCATACCCATAAAACTCAGCAACTTTCCCTTCTATCTTCCATTTCCATATTCGTTTTCTCCTGTAAAAATAATTACCTAAACCCCACAATTTTCTCCCTCCATATTGGACAACCCTTCCTCTATTAGCAATAGGATGAACAACACAGAAAACAAATACCCCGTCTTTTCGTAAAATCCTAAAGACTTCATGGAACACTTGTCCAGGGTTCTCTGAATATCCTACTGCACAAGAGGAGAGGACAATATCAAAGCTCTCATCATTAAACATGTCCATGCCCTCCATGTTTCCAACATAGAATCGGACTCTCACTCTGTGTTTTCTAGCAAGTCTTCTAGCATACTTTATCTGCGCCTCAGAAATGTCCAATCCAACTGATCTAGCACCCCACTTAGCTAATACTATTGCATTTTGTCCCCCTCCACAACCAATCTCTAAAATGTCTTTTCCTACCACTTCTCCAAGCAATTTCAATTCTTTTTCACCAGGAGAAATCGGACCATAATGTACATCATCAAGAGAAATCCTAACAGATGACTGATAAGCCTTGGAAATAATATTCCATCCTTTCTTAGCTGACATCTTCACCAACCCATCTAGACACAGAGCTTCTTTCTCTATTTTATGACTTATGAAAGAACATTGATCCATGTGCAAAAGCCCAATGTAATTGTTTGAAGCTTTTTGCACATTTAGCCTAGTTTTTTCCGTTAAGTGAAGGTGTCTGAACAGACGACAGTGAGGTTTGCTCTTAACTAGAAAGAGAGACAGAAGACATACCATTTCTCTTTCTCTAGAAAGCTTTCTTTGTATCCTCTCTTTCTGCATATAGCTACAGCAGCAGGGTTATCCGTATAGTACACAATTGAGTCGTATCCTTTGTTTCTGATGAAATGTTCAAAGAATTCAAAGAACCTCTTTCCATAATCCTTCCCTCTATGCTTCTTCCTCAGCCAGATTTCATGAAGCTCAACAATGTTGTCTTTCTTTCCTCCAAGAAGTCTCCTGAGTACCTCCTTGTCTTCTTTATCTCTAGTATCTCCTTTCCCATGCTCCTCAGTATTGGTTTCATGCCAGACTGCGTGACCAATGATATCATCATTCTCTCTCCAGACAATAAGGTGAGATGGATCTCTCTTGATTATTCTCTCCTCAGTTGCACCAAGTTCTCCGAATTTAACATCAGTGAGGCCAAGTGTTTTGAAGTAGTCGTGAAGATCATCAAGTGTCCTATAGTATCTCTTGTACTCTTCCATTCCATCACAACCTACAACAAACTTCATGTCTGGCACTTTGTCTTTTGCTTCTGTTTTATGACTTGTGGAAGAAACTTCAGTATACATTACTATGGTCTTCAACTATGTCATTTATTCTTGCTTAACCATATTCGTCTCTTAGGATGTCCATCACAATGCTGTCATGATATTGTCCGTCTATGAAACGTGCCTTCCTTTTCTTTCCTATTTCTTTAAACCCAACTTTAAGATAGCATTTGTGAGCTCTTGTGTTAAAATCAAATACTTCAAGTTCGACTCTTCAGATTCAAGTCCTGAAAAGCAATTTTCAGGATTAAGTCTAACGATTCTACTCCGTAACTTTTGCCCCAATATTCAGGATTGTATATGCTTATTCCTACCTCTGCAGATCTACTGGTCCAGTCAAACTTGAAAAGACCTGTACCGCCTATTAGTTTGTTGTCAGTTATGGTTTCGACTGCAAATAGGAAAGCCTTTCTTTCTTGTCGTAATTTCCATGTATCTTTGATCCATTCCTCCTCCTGATTGCGGGCTACTGGACCTCTATCCATATTTCCAAGTAGTCTTCTCAGTTGTAGACTATTCCAGTACTTCATAATCTCATCTAGATCTGAAAGCTCAAAACTACGCAAACGAACTCTTTTACCTTCAAGCAATCACTCGCACCATTCGATAGGTTTTATGGCGTAGTTTTATGTCTTGTGGAGGAACTAATATTAGCCCCTTGAAATCATGGTGAATGTGATGTCTGCTTCTCAAATCAGAATTGTTGATATTACTAAGGAAGTCAAATATGAGAAATATCTCTATAGATGCTTGGCTGGTCCACCATCAAAACGATACAAGAAAAGAATCAAATATCTGGAAAAAGCTATTCCAAAAGGGTTTCATAAAAAGCTCCTTATTGCTAATAAAAAGGTTGTTGGAACAATAGAGTATGCTCCTTCAGAAGCCTCCTATTACCCCATAGTAGGCGATAATGTCACAGTGATGAATTGTATCTGGGTTTTGAGAAAAGCAAAGGGACATGATTATGGGAGATTACTTGTAAGAAACATGATAAATAGTGAGAAAGACTCTTCTGGCTTTGCCACTATTGCTTTAGAGAATCACTGGAGTCCATGGTTTAAGAGGTGGCAAATGGAAACACTGGGGTTCAAACCTCTAGAATCCATAAAAGTGATGCATAAAAGTAAGTATGAAGGACAAATATTTGGCATATACCTAATGTGGATGCCGAATATCTCAAAATCAAAACCACCTACATGGAACATACACGAACTACTAGAAGGCATAACCTGTTGCATTGTCCATCCACTGTATCACCCTCAAACTTTTGAACCAAAGCAAATCTTGGAAAAACATGAAAACTAGAGTTTCCTGCTTTGATAAAAGTAGAGGCTTTTGACTTGTGGAACTTCCGGAGAATGGGATGCTATTCATTTGAGTTTGAAAACGATCTGGTAATAACATTCATGTCTTCTTGGCATGCAAAATTTGAAAGTGAAGATAAGGGCGCTCTTAGAAACGTAAACAAAGCTTTGGGTTCTTATGAACCTCCTATCAGTAGTGAAAATACTTTCTAAAGGGTTTGTCTAGGCACCGGATTTCCAATCATTTTTTGTCTAATTCTAGCCAACTCATGCAATGGCATAATCCTGAAATCTTGGTAAAGCAACATTTGTTTTGATGATAGATACTGCTATTTCTTTTTAAGCGCGACTTTTCCACCGTTTTTTTGTATCAGTTCTGATAACTGAATTATTGCTTTTCCTAAGCAATCCCTAGCAGTTTTGGAGTATCTTGTTGTTGTTGAAAAGTGAATCTCCATGTGCGGTTTTCTCTCCTCGCATTTTGGATGGGATTTTATGTAAACATGCGGGTTGTCCTGCATTACTGTGTCGATCAATGGAGCCAAAGCTGACTCCATGATGCCGTCTGCATACATGCTTGTTTCAAAAAACGTAAGTTCACCCGCCTCCTTTCTAAGCAAAGGTGCAACAGATTCTTCAAAAATAGCCTTCATTTCCGTGGGGACACCGGGCAACACTATTAAAGACGTTTCTTCAACGTTTATTAATACGCCGGGGGCTGTGCCGACAGGGTTAGGCAGCGGTTCTGCTCTTTCTGGGAGCGTCGCCATTTTAATTCTTGCTGGCGTTAATTCAACCCTTGCTATTTTTCCCTCTGCAAAATAGGAATTATATCTTTCCCTAACCATTTTCAAAGCTTTTTCATTAACTTCCAGCTTACGATTCAGAGCTCCGGCTACACCCTCCAGAGTTTTATCATCAAAAGTTGGACCTAACCCGCCAGTTGTCACTATGAACTTAGGTTTCCACCTGAGAGCTTTGCGTACAGCACCTGCAATCTCGTTAACATCATCGCCCACAACTACAATTCGTTTGACCATTATTCCACATGTGGTTGCACGTTTAGCTAGCCAATGGGCGTTTGTGTTCAATGTTTTACCTATTAGTAGTTCATTGCCAACGCAAATCATTTCCATCTGTTGATTCATTTTTTTCACCTTCAAATTCAAAGTATACAAAATAAACTGGTTCTGGTCTTTTATGCTATTTGCTAGCATGACCATCTAAAACGCTAAGGTGAATCGCTATTTTTTCTTGCCGAACCACCATTTCAAGTATTCTTTTCTCTGCTGTTTCCGCTGATCTTCACCTGATTCAAATTCAGGTCTTAATTTCTGTCTTAACTCCATCAATTCTTGACGTGTAACAGACAGCCCACAGCTTTTGCACGCATAGCGTTTAGTTGCTGATAGATATTGCATTTCGCCACCGCATTCTGGGCAATATGCCATTTCAATCACTTATTCAGTCTCTAGCAGTGAACATGCTTTAAGAAATAGCTTTCGCTTTTTCATCATCAATCTTTTCATTTATGTTATGAAATTTGTCAGGTTTGATTCTCTGGCTAATCGGACAGCTTTTTCCATTTCATCTTTTGTTAATCTTCTGCGTAGTTCTGGAATCTCGTGCGCTCGCCATTCAGGCCTGTACTGAAACATCACGTTAACCCTTGTTTCTACCCCCAATTTTTCAGCTATCCAGTTTATAATAGGCGCTGTACAGCATTCTAGATGGTCAGGTAAAACCAGAATACGTATTATTAGTTCGCCGTGCTTTTTTGCTTCTAGGTGGTTTCGTGTACACGTTTTCCAATAGTTTGGGGCATCAGAAACTTTTTTGGCACACTCTTCTGGTCCATACTTGAAGTCCAATAGATAAACGTCAACGAATCCTGCTAGGAGCTGTGCTGTTTCTGGACTGTAGTAGCTGTTGGAGTTCCAAACAACAGGGATGTTTTTATCAACATGTTTGAACGTTTCAAGCCACTGTTCCAGCCACGGCGTTGGGTCGCCTCCTACAAGATTTGCGTTTCTACACCCGTTTAAGCGCAACTGCCCTATTTCTTTTGCCAGTGCTTCCGGCGTGTAAATTTCACCCTTATCTATCCGCTGGGATATTGTCCAGTTTTGGCAGTGGCGGCAACGCATTGTGCAGCCTGTTGTGAAAATTGTTCCTGAGGGAACGAGTTCTGGTTCTTCGCCCATGTGTTCAAAAATGCTTGAAACCGTTATTTCTATGTCGCATCTGCAGTAGCCTAACTCACCTTTAAACCTGTTAATGTTGCATCTTCGATTGCAGAAGTGACAATTTGCGAGGATTTTTCTTGCAATGGCGGTCTTCAGATCCAAATAGGATTTTTCTGGAGTTGGCATGTTAGACAGATTTTTTTGATGGGTGTCGATTTCTCTTTCAATCTTGTAAAATTTCTGTGTAAGCTCTGCGTGTTTTTCCCAAAGTTCCTTTACGGAATCGTTTTCGCTGATTTCTGCTTGAAGTTTCTTAGCTATCATGAATTTTGCTGGTTTTTCATCTTGCATGACTGATAAGTATCTGGCTAGGCTTTCTCTAACGCCTTTATTGTTCAGCACTGTTATTGCATCTGAGCGTAGGGTTCTCCGCATGCCTGCTCATTTTGAACTAGGTTTAACGAACTATTAAAACAAGGCGTATGGATAAGCGTATCCGTCTGCATGAAGTTTGCCTTTAATTGGGATTTCTTGTCCACATGCTGGGCAACACATGTCCTTTGTTAAATTCCATTTTGTTATTTCAAAGCTTAAACGTTTAATCAGTAATTCGTTGCAGTTTGGACAATACGTGTTTTCATACGGGTGTGCCGGTACATTCCCGATGTAAACGTAGTGTAGTCCTGTCTCCTTCGCTGCCGCATATGCCTCCTCTAAGGCTTTGACTGTTGTAGCTGGAATTGTTGTTAATTCGTAGTCTGGATGGAAACGTAACAAGTGAAAAGGTGTGTCTTTGCCAAGCGCGTCTTTTATCCAAGCTGCAAGCCCCTTTAGTCTCTCAATAGAGTCCCCTTTTTTAGGTACGACTAAATTTGTGATTTCTATGTGAATGTCGTTTTTTCTCATTTCCTTCAAAGACTCATAGATCGGCTCAACTGATGGAACAGCTGAAAACTCTTTGTAGAAATCTGGGTCTCCGCCCCCTTTAAAATCTACTGTTGCCGCATCCAGATAGGGTGCTATGGTTTTCACTGCTTCCGGCGTCATATAACCGTTTGTTACAAACGTGTTGAAAAATCCTACTTTTCGGGCCAGCTTAGCTATATCGTAGGCGTACTCAAAAAATATTGTTGGCTCCGTGTACGTATAGCTTATTCCTTGGCAGCCATTATCCCTTGCAGCTTTGACAACTTCCTCCGGCGGGAAATGTCTACCCGCTATCTCCTTCTCTTGGCTTATCATCCAGTTGTCACAGAATTTACAGCGGAAGTTACAGCCAATCGTGGCAATGGACATAACAAGTGCTCCCGGGTTAAAATGTGAAAGTGGCTTCTTCCCTATTGGGTCAATACATGCCGAAATTGCCTTCGCATAAACCAGCGAATGAAGTATTCCCCCCTCGTTTTTTCTCACCAAACAGAAGCCTGATCCTCCATCATTTATGATACATCTTCTGGCGCAGAGGTTGCATTTGACTTTCTTGTTATCAATTTTTTCGTAAAGCATGGCTTCATGAAAAGACATTTATGCGTCTCCTAGTTCGTGTACTTTTGTCCTAGGAAGTATTTGTTTTATTCGTTTGCCGCTGAATTCATGTTTTCTTTGATTTCAAAAACAAACGGCGGTGTGGAAGTTTTTGTGTTCAGTTCCGTCCCAAGTAAGCCCTCTAAAATTCCAGCTAAGATTTGAGGTTGACTGATAAATGGGGCTTTTACAAGAATATATTTGTCTTTTAAGTAAAACTCTCCAAAACCTTGTACCCTCAATCGCTTGAAAACCTCTCGCCATTTTCCTTGATCTGTTGTTTGGATTCCAAGCGTCGCTTCCATGGAGATTTTTGTGGCTTCACCCATTCTTCTTCCGGTTTCACGCCGTTTTTCCTCTGAAATATTCTGAATGAGAATGTTAATTAACTCCACATTTACGAACGCCATACGACTTATGCCACAATAATATTCGCCGGGGAAACGCCAATCATAAATCATCATGCTTCTGTAAATATCAAGCATTTTGGAGATTAGAGGCTTGATGCCTGGCTCTTTCCCCTCTCGAATTAGGGAGTCGATAAATTCTCGTTCCTCTTTCTCAAGAATTATTGTTGTTCTCTTAACTGATTTTTTACTTTTTTGTAGGAGGTGTTCGATTTTCTCTTCGTTATCTTGCATAAATGCTATATCCGTCGACATACTTTATATGCTTTGCCGAACTAGATTCAGTTCTAGATGTTTTCAGTGAAGCACAAACATTTCAGAATAGTTGATAAAACACTTCGCTTATCCACAAAAAGATGTATCTTCCATATCTGATGTACCAACCGTCAAGAAATAGTGTTGTTCTTAATCAGATACCATATAAGCGCCAAGCCAGCTATGAATAAAACAAGTCCAGAGACCATTGAAATAACATAATCAATTTTCAAGATGTTTGTAAGTGCATAGACCATGTAGGTTGGTCCAGCAAAAGTCAGGGAAGCTGCTAATACCGTTAGAAATGTTTTCCAGAATTTTGAACCTAAATCTAGCCTAGTGGATATTTCACTTTTACTTTCTCCTTTTTTCTTGTTCATACTCTCACTTCAGCACTATTTGATAACACTTTAAATTGGATATTTCCTCTTATAACCCTTCCTTCACTTCATTTCCTAAAGCTTTCATCAAAAACTTGAAAACTGTGAACCCTGCTCCGCGATCTGTACTGAAGCCGGTTGTTGTTCCCAGTAGACATAGCCCTTCTAGACCGCGTTCCTTTGCAAGTCCCAACATCAATCCACTGGCTCCCATAATTCGACCCTTACTGTAGATTACGGCTCCTTTTTCCATAAATTCTGCTGCAAGCTTAGGAGAGGTCGCGGACACATAAACTTGAGCCTTATCTTCAGAAATCGGTACTCCTCCCATCGTAATGATGAAACCGCAATCATGTTTTTCCGCAAAGTCAAGTATTTCACTACACAGTTCATAATGTGCGACAACATCATCGAAGGAGGGTTGCGTGTCCCCTGTCATTATCATAAAATCGTTTTTCTCCATGGGTGCAGCATAAAATTCATATCTTGGCAAGCGGCAAATGCCTTTGGAATTCACTGAAACATAATCTGGAAAAGATGGTGAATACAACTCTGCAAAAGGTTCTGCACTGCAAAACTTTATCAGAAGATAGGCTGCGATCTTTCCAACGTTCCCGAGGCCAGGAAGTCCTTGCACAAAAATCGGATTTTTAAGAGTAGGATTGAATATTTGACGGAAATATGGTTTATCCATCTAAGCAGCACCAAAGTCGATAAGTAATGCGTAATACTAAAATGTAGCGCGCGCGTTTACTTAACACTCGTACATAGGCTGGGCAGTGTTCATAAAAGGATTTAAGAAACGTTGCGTTCTAGCATAAAATAGCGGGGTGGGGTAGCCAGGATTAACCCGCTGGGCTCATAAGGGCTAAGATGCTCAGAGAGACCCAGAAATCAGTAGTTCAAATCTACTCCCCGCTACCACAACTTCACTTGTAGAAGACTTGCAGTTTGCCTTGTTTTTCAGGAAATATCTGCGTTTTGCTGTTATCTTGTCCTTATGGACTATTTCCTCAGTCAACTATTTCAATGTTGTCGGTAATAGAAAAAAAGGAGCGCGCCCCGAGTGCTCAGATTTTCTAGGGCGTTGCTGAGTCCGTTGGGATTAACACTGGGATTCCGTCTGTTCCAACTATCAGTATCTCCACATCTGGAGCAATTCGTTGTAGCGCTTGAACCCAGAGGTAAAGCTCTGCGATTCTCGTCTCATTTCCACTTTGGCCAACTGACTCTAAGACCATTTCAATAGCTTGTCTTGTTGCGTTCGCTTCAATGACCTTAGCCTCTGCCTCACCTGACGCCTTGATTATGATCTCTTGAGCTGTGGCATTCGCTAATATTAAGATTTTTTCTCTTTCAAAGCTTGCTTGAATCTTCTGTTGTTCAGCAACAAGCTTGTCCTCTATTGCGGAAGTGTATTTTTCTGGATATCCAATGTTCTTCAAGTCGAACTCCAATCGCATTAAAGCTCCTGCCAACGATGGTTCAGCTTGCAGTTCTTGAAGCACAGTCATCTCTATCTCATTTCTCACAACATCTCTGAACTCTATTGTTTCCAAAGCGGTGTAGTCTTTAGTCACCAACCGCATGGTTTCCTCCACAATAGACTCGATAGCAATTTTATAATTCATGTTTGGGTAATTGCTGTAAAGATCTCTAATTTTATCTGTACTGAGTGACCATCTTACTAAGACTTCAATTTGCATCTCAAGCTGATCAGACGAGAAACATGAAACGTTCGCTTCATAGGAATCTGTAGCATAATAGATACCAACAGCGCTAATCCAGGGAGCCTTTATTGCATAGGTTGGACCAAGTATCGGATCACTTATTGATTTGGATACAGGGTCAACAAGAATTACTGCATGTCCAACCCCGACGTTTACAACCATTGTAAGAGGAATCATTATAGCGAATATGATTAGAACAATAAAGAGTATAACCAAACCCATCTTCCACTTACTGAAAGAGAACTCGATATCCGGTCCTACACCACGGTCACTCATTGCATCATTCACCTTTCCATCAATCACATTGCCCCAACAAGTTCATATATCTTTCCTTTCTCCTATGCGTCATGAAGCTTGAATGTGCAAACACTATTTTTTCCTGGCCTTTCTGAGAAAATACCATATCAACCATGTGATGATGAAAATGGGAAAAATATCTGCACCTGGGACCAGCTCAAACAAGGATATTATTCCAACCCATCGGAACATAGCAAGGCAAACAATGATTCCAACTATGTCAAGGAGATCGCCTACTACAGGAAGAAGCAGAATCGTAATCATATATTCAATGACGTCTAGTACTATACAAATAATGAGAAAAAACAACTCGTACTCGGCAAAAACAAAGTATCGTGAGAAAGACTTGAATTCTTTATCTCGTTGCTCCAAGCGTTTTTCATCCTATCTTTAGTTTCTCATCTTTCTATCTGTTCTTGAACTCCACTTATAAGTAGTTTTAGAGCGTACGCTATGTAGAAAAAGCTCTGAAGTTCTCTGATGCTTTGATAGTTTCCATAAGAAGCGCGCGCGCGAACGTTTCTTCCACAAACGCTTCAGAATCATCCTAACTCTATGATCATTACTTTCGTTTAACTCTAAACAGATTTGACGGATGGATAACGGACCTTTAACTTGTAATAAATCAAGAATTATTTCACGAAGGACCGGTTTAATCCCTAGTTCAAATCTACTCCCCGCTACCAATTTTGCGTTTTCTCAGAAAAAGACCTAGATTCTCTTCTAAAGGGCGTTTGAGTTTGTTTTCCCATTCTGTTTGGAATCATAATCACCTTTGAAGGCACCATTCATTCTTCCAAATTTCTTTCTTTTCTTCAAGCCATTTTTCTGTTTCAACAGCCTTGAGTCTTCGCGAATTTCTATAACTGGCAAGTGTTGCAGCCAAATAGGCTGGTTTAAAGGCTCAGGCAAATAGGGCAAAAGCTTCGGAGAGAAAAGTTGAGGAGTATATGGTGCTTGAAGAAATCAGGCGGAAAAAGGTTTCGGTTGGAGATTACATTTCCTCGGTCAAGGAGCTCTTCAGAGGAAAGTTTCTTGTCTGGAAAGAGAGCTTATCAACTTAACAAGAATGCATTAGAGAAGCTGAGAAGCGAGCTGACAGATATACAATTGTATTTTTCTTGCGCGTTAAAAAAATGGGGAGTGGGAGAACTGTTGGTTCTTCCCCTTACGTGAAGAATATTCTCACTTCAAAGCGTTCGGTCTTTGCGAATATCAGGTATGCCTCGACGTACAGGTAGAGTATTGTCGGATTCTCTAGGACCAACCTTTCAGGCGAACTTAATGTTGCGCCGGCAGTGATAAAGCCCATCCCATCGAAGATGATCATGTCCATGTCTGAGGTTGGATACTTTGTCCAGTCGTTTTCCCACCAGAGTTCAATGGTCGTTTTCTCAGTGCCCGGTGGAACGGCGATATTCATCCAGCCTGTCCACTCACCTTGTGCCAAGCTTCCGCTTATCTTAACGTCTGGGCGTGGTGCCTTCCCCTTTGCAGCGGTGACTGTGATCCTTATGTCGCATGAGATTGCCTCGTAGCTCGTAAAGTCGTTTTCTATCACGATCTTCATGTATCCGGGTTCGATGACTCGGGTGTATATACCATGCGTGTAGACGCCTGTTACTGGTCCTGACCATGTGGTTTCGTCGTCTGTGATGTAGAAGGATGCGTCGCCCCAGACGTTGGCAGTCTCTACGTAGTAACCATACGTTGTTCGTTTGGCGCTTTGGATGTAAACCTCGAAGCTGTTAAGCCCTAGGTCTTCATCGGGATTTAACCAAACGTTGGTGAGGTCAAGCGTGATGGAGTCTGTAGCTTCAGTGATTTCGAAAACGAATTCCTTATTGAACCCTGGAGCTAGGTTTTCGATAGAGGTTTCATACATGCCTTTTCCAACTATGGGGATATTGGAAATGTCCATCAACGAAGCTTTCTTTGGCAGCGGAGGAGCCACATCTCCATAGGATGCGTCTAGTTCAAAATCCCTAAGAGCGTCCTCGACATACAGGTAGCCAGCACCCTGATCATACTCGGTGTATCCATCTAACCAGATTGCGCTGCTCGTGATTGCCTGTCTGTAGTCTTCAGGACTCGCACCTAATCCATGCATCTCTGAGAAGGCGTTAAGTAAGGCAATGCCACCAGAAACGGCTGGACATGCCATTGACGTTCCAGAAGCAAACGCCAGTCCAGAGGGACCAGCCGGTATGTATGCTGAAAGCACCATCATTCCTGTTGCAGATATCGTTGGCTTCAGCCGTCCGTCGGATGTTGGTCCTCGACTGCTGAATGCGTAGATTTGTGGATCATCGCTTGTGAAGAGATAGTACCCTATTCCAAGAACCCCGTAGACTTGGACGTCCCAGTAAACCCGTGTGTTCACTGGGTTTGCAGCGGCACCTACGGTAATGGCTGTATTGGCAGAGCCTGGAGAACCGGTTGTCATTGATGCTGGTCCATCGTTGCCTGCAGAAGTCACAAGGGTTATTCCAACAGATGTCGCATAGTCAACCAGCTGGTCTTCAACATCTCTCCCGTCATACAGGTTTGCGCCTCCGAGGCTCATGCTGATGGCGTCAACGTCGATTCCGTGAACTATCTTCAGGTCAATAGCATGCTCAATTCCAGCCAGAACCATCCACTCAGGTATCGAACCACCAGCGTGGTCAAAGACCTTGACTATATACAGGCTCGATGCGGGAGCCATTCCTAAGAGCCAAATGATTTTCGATCCATCCGGCAAGGTCGGCAGAGTCATGCCTGAGTACAACTCAATACTGAGTGCCAGCAAATCGCCTGGTGGAACAATTATTCCCCCTGTGCTTGCAACGATTCCAGCTACGTGACTTCCGTGATAATGGTTGTTGGGGTTATCCCATCCTCCATATGTCGGGTCGCCAGCGTCATAGCTCATTTCGGCTCCGCCGATTATATCCGTTCCCCCGAACATCCAGTGGCCCGTCCAAATACCGGTGTCAATGATTACCACAAGCGAATCCATTCCCCAGTTTGTCTTTTCCCAAACGTGGCTGGTTGCCGCGCCCATTCCCCACGGGTTCCAGTAGTTGGCAGGATCTGAAGCAATCAGCTCTTCTGGAGTAACAGAGGCTACTTGGTATCCCTCAGTCTCCAGCACGTTAGGTTCTGCGAGTAACGAATCTAGGTCACCACCACCTCGAGGTGGCATGAGAGATTCGCCAGGACCGCTCGCTACGCTTCGTTCCACATCGTAGTATATCTTTACGACGTCGTTGTTGTTAGCTAATTGGGCAATCTTATTTGCCGGAACGGTGGCGGACAAGGCATTTACGTATTTGAATTGGTAATTTACTTCTCCCCCAAGACTGTTTATCTCTGTGATAACACCGAAATATTCGCTTATGCTTGTTTCGATTATCACGTTGATAGAGGTCTCTCCTCGCGTCATGATCTCGTTGAGAAGCGTCGGAGACAGTTTTGCGAAGTTAGTCGCCATAGGAGTTTGGGTGGTCATTAATGGGATGCCTAGCGTTAGCATTGAGATGGCTATTATTGGAATTAGTAACCCAGCAGCGATGTTTCTTCTTCGAAATCCATAAATTGATATGTTATACATGCTCTCTTATTCTCCTTTTTTTTCTTTACAACGTTTCTATCTATTATGTTGACTAGAATTTGAGTGTTATGGAATCTTCTTCTATTTTCAAGAATGTGTACGAGTTTTTCAAAGAAAAAAGAAAATGGAGATTTACCTGTATTTTAAGATCGTGTCTTAAAGAAAGATGCCCTTTAACGGCTGACTAGATTCGTATACTATGTCTCCGTTGATCGTCAGGCTTTCAGCTTCAAGTAATGATTGCCATAGCTTTGCTTCCATGGCTTTTTGTCGAAGCTTTACTTTTGCTTCTTTAATTAACATGATTCTTTCGTGGTTGGACATTTCCAGTAGATTAAGTTTTTTCAACTTTTTTTTATTCCGAATTCCCATTTGTTCCATCTCTCTAGAGGTACATTGTCGCATATCTTAATAAATGGGTTCTTTCATCCTCGAATATATATCAAAAAACGACACATAAACCGATAGTTTTTGAAAATAAAAAACGTAAAAACTAATATTTGAACTGCATAACTATGAACGTGATCTAAAAATGCAAATCAATGCTGTTGAGAATATTCTGTTTCCAGTAACCGTTCCCTTATTTGGATTCTTAATTAATCGTTTTGATAACCAATACCTAAACGATGGCAGTTTACCGCTGAAATCTTTGAAAGATTTCCTAGGCGCGCCAGTTTTCCTTTGCCCTGCGTGTCAGTACATACACAGCAAAATATCTGCACCTTTCTACACGCTTGGAAGCCGTGTCTTACGTGCAGATAAAAGTTTCATGCGCAGCCCTTTTCTCATCAATCAACACGGCGAGCATACGCGAAACGTAGAAACAGCAGACATAGGGTGCATTCATAAGGCTCTGGAAAAAAATGGTGAAATGAGGTAATGTTGTTGAAGCTTCTGCTTGACGAAATGTACGCAGGCTTGAGGGAGTATTTTGAGGTTCTTGGGTGGGATGTGCTAACTGTCCAAGGCGTTGGGCTACAAGGAGTGAAAGACAGAGGTATCGTAGAATATGCAAAGAAAAATAACTTGTTGCTTGTGACTCAAGATCAGAAACCAGGGGATCTAGCTGATTTGCTAGGAGTTAAGTATGTGCTAATTTCTAACGCGATGATTGCCCAGATAGCTGATGTTAAGATTAGAGAAAAATACCCGAACATCAAGCAGAAATGATCATAACTCTGAAACGTTATCTTTTAATCCTGTTCTGGATGTTATGCTCTACCTTTTTCTTCTTTACCGAAATACGTTGTCCATTTAAGTTTACGAGCATCTCTCCCAAGTTTTAGAGAGCTTTTTCTGCATTTACTCGAACAGAACCATAGAATAGCTCCATCATTTCTAACGTACATCATTCCAGTACCCAGTGGGAACTCGTTGCCGCAAAATGAACATTTTCTGGGTTTGGGCAAAAAACCAATTCCTCCACAGTATTCCATTTTTCAGATTATCTTCTGCTAATTTTCTTTGCTTCCCTCTCTGTCTCCCTCAGCATTAACATGTCTTGAACTCGCACTGGTCCTTTCACATTACGGGTTATAATACGTCCTCTATCCTTTCCTTCCAAGATACGTACCCTAACCTGTGTAATCTCCCCGGTCACGCCCGTACGTCCAATGACTTGAATAACCTCCGCTGGTGTAAGCTCTGCAGCCGCTGCCCTCTGTTCCTTGCTCATCAACTAGTTCCTCTTTTCAATCCTTCAAGTCTCGCAATTATCTCTTTGACTAATCCTTCAGCCTCGCCCTCTTTGACTATGCTAGCTGCAGCTGCGGAGACATCAATGCCTATGGCATCGCCGATTTTTTCCTTAGTTGGAACAAATATGTATGGTATTTTCCTCTCTTCACATAGCAGAGGCAAATGAGCCACAACTTCAGGCGGATCGACATCCTCAGCTATCACCACAAGTTTTGCTTGTGCCCTTTCAATAGCCTTTGTCGTTTCATTTGTGCCTTTCCTAACTGCACCGGTTTTCGCGGCTATTTGCAGGGCTTCATGGGCCGCATCTGCAACTTCTTTAGGAACCTCAAATTTTACGTAGAATGGTTTCGACATAAGCCTCACCCTTCAAATGTAGAGTGTTATCAATATTTCTTCTTTATGAAGGTTTCGACTCTAGACTAGTGGGGTTCGGTTCTTAGAGGATTATTTGGCTTGTCATTTCCTTTTGCAGTAGATTTTTGGCTCCGTGTTTTTCTATGGTTTATTTTCGAGCGCTCACCTAACTATTCTTGGAGCATTACCACCAGGCAGGGACTTTGCCGTTCTTCTTGAGGGTCTTGATTAGATTAAGCATGCTTTCGAATTGCCTTGTGCACAAACTGTATTCTTCTTCGGTTATGGAGAAAGTCTTCGGAGAGTAGTACATGAGCATGCCTATGCGATGTGTCATAAGACTCTTCATTTTATCGCAAGGAAATTCATCGCAGAGTGCACAATTCTCCACACCTTTTTCTTCGCGTATGGTCTAGTCTTACACATCTTATCCGCGATCCTACCATCGCTCAGACATCCATCACATTGAACGTTCTCAACAGTGTAATTCTCATGTCCAAAGTATTTCCTCCAACCGTCAACCAACTTCTGCCTTGTGTTAGGGTCTTTAGAGCGAGCTGCGTGCAGATGGCAGTTGTATCCGCAATACCCGATCATCTCTTCCATGATATATCACGCCGTGAGAAGATTCATACTCGTACATAATAGAGAATTGCCTTTTCCAAAAGGTAGAACTGTATCTCGCGTTTTTGACAAGCAATATATGCGTGTTTTAACAGTGCAGTTAAGGAGTCTTTTTCTATATATATTTTAACTTCTACTCATCGTCCATTATGAAAAAGGGCAATTTACCGGCGAGTTCTTCAGCGTTTAAGCCTTACTTGTGGGGATTTTGACTAAAACTGAAGGAAAAGCTTCTGTTTCAGATGTCCTTGTAGAAAGGTTTAAATAAAATGGTTCGTTCAACCAGTTGCTTTTGAGGGGGAATCTGAAGTTTTGTATAGACTGGGTCGAGTCCTCCATGTAAGTCAAAGCCGGAACATGATAATAAAGATTGAGAAAGTCCCGAAAATCGGTGAGACCGTTGTGGATGAGAGTTTGAAACCCGTTGGAAAGATATTGGACATATTTGGTCCAGTCTCTTCGCCCTACGCATCGGTAAAGCCAAGAATCAAAGAGGTCTCGAAATTCACAGATAAAATGTTGTATGTGCTTCCCTCAAAGCGGAGAAAGGAGAAAATGTGAATGAGCGAGAAAAAATCTGATGAGAAATCTGATCCCTCGTTAGCCTTTCATGCGGACCCTGTGGAGGTTCAAAGCTGCTCCGAATGCGGTAGCACACGACTTGCGCGAGATTATGAGTGTGCTGAAGTGGTTTGCATGAACTGCGGTTTCGTGATAACCGCGAAAATAGCTGACAAGGGACCGGAATGGAGAGCCTTTACTAACGAGCAGAGGGCGAAACGGACGAGGGTTGGTGCTCCATTGACTTACACAATTCACGATAAGGGCTTATCAACCATGATCGATTGGCATGACCGAGATGTTTATGGAAAAAGCCTCTCGCCTGGACAGAAAGCACAAGTCTATCGCCTTAGGAAATGGCAACGCCGCATAAGGGTTTCAGATGCCACAGAACGTAACCTTGCTTTTGCATTATCTGAAGTCACAAAAATCGCCAACAACTTAAACCTTCCTAAGAATATCCTCGAGACAGCTTCAGTCATTTATCGGAGGGCTGTTAAGGAACGGTTGATACGTGGAAGGTCAATTCAGGGCGTAACTGCGGCAGCAGTCTATTTGGCTTGTAGACAATGCAGGCTGGCTAGAACTCTGGAGGAAATTGCTCAAGCGTCGAATGTAAACAAGAAAGAGGTAGGTCGCAGCTATCGCTTCCTAGTTAAGGAACTGGACTACTTCGTTCCACCTGTAAAACCAAGTCAGTATATAACAAAATTTTCAAACCAGTTAACAATGCAGGGGAAAGTTGAGGAAATAGCGCATAAAATCTTGGCAACCGCAAAAGAGTTAAAGCTAACCTCAGGTCGTGGCCCTACGGGCATAGCTGCTGCTGCAAGTTATATTGCTTCGGTGTTGACTGGCGAAAGGAAAACACAAAGAGAGATAGCTGAAATAGCTCAAGTAACTGAAGTCACCATCAGAAACCGTTATAAAGAACTCGTGGAGCGTCTAATGTTCCAATTAAGCCTCTAAAATCCCCAGTTTTTTCTTAATTTCCAGTTCTATTCTTGTGGCAAGCGATTTCATCAATTAAAGAAGATCTTCTTCCTCACAGCTAGAAGATTCTTCACCTAACTCATCTTCTTCGCTTGATTGCATTGGTGTAGCCTCTTCAAGCTCTTCAAGGAATTCTTGCGGAATCTTCTCCTTCAAAGTTTTAACTTTATCTCTCAAGCCGCTAACTTCGTCTTCCAACCCCTTGGCTTTTTCGCTTAACTCTGCAAGGTCCTTAAGTTTTCTGATCTCCTCCAAAAGTGTATTCCTTTCCTCTTCCATAGCCTCAATTTTTCCTTCAAGCCTAGTTTTCATTTCAGCAACTTGCACAGCCTTCACCTGTACTAATTTCTGTACACTTGCAATTAATAATTTGCCCTTAAACCGCAGACGCTGCAAAACACATTTTAGACCCTAAGGTGATAATTACAGAAGGGCTATAATTTGGTTAAGTGTCCAAAGTGTGGAACAGAAGTAGGTACCCCTGTTAAAACATGGTTTATGTCTTCTCGAAAAGCTGCAAAAAAAGGAGAAGAGCATAAGCTTGTTATGGGACTATTTGATTGTCCAAATTGTAAAGGCAGGTTTAGAGCGGCTGTAACAGCTGAAACCATAACTGAAGAGACAGCAAGTGTTAAAAACATGGTTGAGAGAATTAAAGACATAAAGGGGGAACTTATGCAGACTCTCAAGAATCTCCGTGGGAAAATAAACACCCTAGAGACAGAACGTGCAAACTTGATGATTGAAATTGGAAAATTAAAGAAAATGGCAGATTCAAAAGTCAGCGCCCTTGAAGGCGAAGTAAGTATGCTTCGGGAGGAAGTGAAGTCTCTAAGGGACCTCCTAGGATACACTGAAGAATCAGAAGAGTAACAAATAGCAATCAATCTGCCGGTACACCTGTTTCAGATTTAACAGAGTCTCTCAAATATTCCTTGCACTGTTCTTAACCTTTCTCAGTTTCAAGGCGCTTTCTTTTCTACCCTTCAACAATGATAATCGATAGTTTTAAAGACTTGTTTTATTTATCAAATAAGCATGCCCTACAAATTCACCTTTGATCTTTCAAAAATCTCGCGGTTTTTCTTTAAAGAAATCGCAACGGTAAGTTATCAAAGGGGCATGCACAAGAAAGTTGGAAAAACCATTCATGAAGTTATAAGAAGATTCAAGATTCAGGAGGCGACTGGTCTTAACCTTTCTGATGTTGTGCTTCTACTTGAAGACTTTATAGAAATTCAGGCCAGAAATTTTCTGGAAAGGGAGAAGTTTGTGCAAACAAGAAAAAGAGCGCTTTTCCTGCCACACTGTTCTAGAAAGTATATGGACAGTCGTTGTAAGGCTATGTTTGATCCTGACATTCCATCCTACATATGTGCACACTGTTCTTCCGACTGCTTAATTAATCAGGCTGTGTCTTCTGCTGAGAAGAAGGGTTATGATGTTTACGTTTTACCTGGGGGTTCCTGTGTTCCAAAGATTTTGAAAAATAAACATTATGAGGGTGTTGTAGGTGTTTCTTGCGGCGAAGAAATAAAGCTTGGAGGTGGAATGCTGAAAAGTATAGGCATAGCTGGTCAAGCTGTTCCGTTGGTGAAAAATGGGTGTGCAAACACATCTTTTAATCTTGAAACATTATTTAGCATTCTTTAATTGCTAAGAGGGTTATTTGGATATTCAGTTTCATGATGGAAAAATGGGAATAGACTTGATTATGCCGTTAGTATGTTTCACTTCTGTTTCTTTCTTTTGGTTGTCTTTGCGGTTTTCTTCTTCTTGCACTTACCAAGCATCAATTACACGTCAATGTATGGAGATTTCAGATACTTAGAATTTCTGCATTAATGTAACTTTCGCATCCGACACAAGCTTGACCTAACGAAAGAATCCTCCAAGAGATTCAGAGATTCAAGAAAACTATTTTACAAGCTCTCTTTTCTTCCAACGTAAATTCTTACTTCGGCACTTTCTGCATTTCACAGCGCTTGGAGCATTTCTTGCACCACATTGCCGGCAGATCTTCATGTGGAGTCTATGCTTCTGAGCGATTGCCTTTTTGATTGGGTCCATTACTGGCATTTGCTTTCCCTTCTGTTATGGCTAGAACTCAGACGACATACTGCCAAATATACTTTTTGTTGATACTTTTTTCTTCGTCAAAGCTAACTATGACGTTGGAGGTTTTCAGCTAAACCTTCTCAGTGGCATACAGCATTCAGCTTGTACAATACCTTAAGAATAGCTCAAGAAAACATTGTCTTAAAGACTAGACAAGTCTTGCCAGCAATCTTGCTACGTCGCTTGGTTTTTCCGCAACGTTCACATCCGCACTCTTCAAAGCTTTAATCTTGCTTTCAGCTGTTCCCGCTTTACCCATTATAATTGCGCCAGCGTGTCCCATGCGTTTACCGGATGGAGCGGAGCGTCCAGCTATGAAAGCCACAACTGGTTTTGGATACTCATCTTTTGTGATATATTCTGCTGTCAATTCTTCTAGGTTGCCGCCTATTTCCCCTATCAAAACTACCGCCTTTGTCTCAGGGTCTTTCTTGAACATTTCTAATACATCAATAAAGTTTAGGCCAGTTATTGGGTCTCCTCCTAAACCAAGGCATGTGGATTGCCCTAGGCTCCTTCTCGTTAAACTTGCTGCTATTTCATATGTGAGTGTTCCACTTCTGGAAATTATCCCTATCTCGCCTGGTTTGAAGATGTGAGCGGGCATTATTCCAAGTTTACATTGTTTAGGAGTTATTATTCCTGGAGTGTTCGGTCCTACTACTGTTGCTTTGGCTTGCTCGGCGTATGCCATTACGTTGATTGCATCTTTTATTGGGATATGCTCTGTTATGATTGCGATGGTTTTTATGTCGTTTTCTAAAGCTTCTAGAGCTGCCTCTGCGGCGAATGGGGCTGGCACAAAAATTATTGAAGCGTTTGCCTCGTGTTTTTCTAGAGCTGCCTCAACAGTGTCATAAACCGGTACTTCGAAAACTTGGGTTCCGCCTTTCCCCGGGGTTACGCCAGCAACGATTTTTGTTCCATACTCCAGCATCAGTTTGGTGTGAAATCTTCCTTGGGTTCCAGTCATGCCTTGTACGATTGCTTGTGTGTGTTTGTCAACTATTATTCCCATGTTATTTCTCTTCTTATTGTCTAGCTATTTCAACAACTTTTTGTGCAGCTTTCTCCATGCTTTCTAACACATGTATTCCAGCTTCTGTCAGTATTCTTTTTCCTTCCTCCTCGTTTGTACCTACAAGCCTAATAACCATGGGCTTTGCAACTCCCACCTTCTCCCTTGCCTTTAGTATTCCCTGGGCAACTTCGTCGCATCTGGTTATCCCACCCATAATGTTTACGAAAAGCGCCTTCACATTGACGTCTGAAAGCACAATATTCAGTGCTGCAGCCGTTTTCTCCGACGTAGCACCGCCTCCAACATCCAAGAAGTTTGCTGGTTTCCCACCATAGTACTGGATAGTGTCCAGTGTAGCCATTACTAGGCCTGCTCCGTTGCCTATGACGCCTATGGTTCCGCCCAGTTTTACATAGGCCAAGTCACTTCTTAGGGCTGCAAGCTCTTGTGGAGTGAGTTCGCTTTCGCCTTCTAGAAACCTTGTTTTGTATTGTTGGTGACGGAATAGGGCGTTGTCATCTATTATTATGCGTGCGTCTGCTGCAACGAATTTTCCGTCGGAAGTCTCTACTATGGGGTTCATTTCAATTAATTCTGCATCGTAATCCATGCCAACACGATATAATCTCTCAAAAATTCTTCCCAATTTAGATAGCTGGCTGCCAGAGTATCCTATTTTTCTTACAATCTCACGGGCTTGGAAGGAATGAAAACCATGTTGTGGATTTATGAAGAACTTTACGACTTTTTCCGGGAACTGCGCTGCTATTTCTTCTATCTCCATTCCGCCAACTGCTGAGGCAATTGCAACGTGGCTTCTGTTAACTCTATCAATTGTTACGCCGAAGTAGAGTTCTTTTTCTATCTGGATTTGCTTCTCAATCCACACGCTTCTGACAGGTATGCCTTTTATTTGCATGTTCAACAGTTTTTTAACGGCTTCTTCCACATCTCGAACTGAATCTGCAAAGAGTATTCCACCTGCTTTTCCTCTTCCAGCGACAAGGACTTGCGCTTTTATGGCGAGGGGCGGTTCTAATCTAGTTGCGATTTTACCGGCTTGGTTTACGTTTTCTGCCAATTCACCTACAGGTATTGGGATTCCATATTCTGCGAGTATAATTTTTGCTTCATATTCAAAAAGTTTCATTGCAGTTTTCTCCTATTTTATTGGTTCTATGGCGACATAGATTTGGTATCTTTAACACCTTCTATGTAAGAGAGTTTGCTTAGGATTTCGTCAAGTTTCGTTCTTTCAACCATTATGAGGGCGTCAACGTCGCCTGCAATTCTGAATGCTTTTTGGATGGTGAGCTCCTTAATTTTCTTGTACACTTCACTTCTTCTGTGAGGAGAAACTTTAATGAATACAAATGCTGGGTTTGATGATGTTCCCAGTGCGTTTAATCCTTTCTCTGTTACGTCTATGAAGCCTCTGCCGGTTCGTACATAATTTACGTTTCTTAGTTTTCGTAGGTGGACGTTCAATGCTTGTCTGCTTATGCCCAGTTGTTTTGCCAGGTCATTTTGTTTCATGCATAAGGAATATGTGTATGTGGCAATGCCTCTTTCATATAACGTTTTGAGAAGTTGTGTTGTCCGTCTTGTAAGGACTTCCAAAATTGTTTCCTTCTTAACAGACTTTTGTTAAGCTTTAGTTTTACAATAGTATGAATTATTTAAACATTCGGAAAAGATGAAGGCGGTCGCAACATGCAACTTAACCATCTGTTCTTTCTGGATAGAACTAACAACCAAAACTTATTTATTCAACGATAAAAATCGTTAAGAAGCCATAGAAAAAGTGAAAACTAGGAGTGAGGCGGTATAAATGTCTGAAAACAACTTAGTATTAATTGGGAGAAAACCAGTAATGAACTATGTACTGGCTTGCATAACCCTCTTTCACGGCGGAGCAAAAGAAGTAAGTGTTAAAGCAAGAGGAAGATCAATCAGCCGAGCAGTCGATGTAGTTGAAGTTGTCAGACGACGATTTCTACCAGATGTGAAAATCAAGAAGATCGGAATTGGAACTGAGCAATTTGCACCCAGAGAAGAGGGTGGCTCGCCGAGAAACGTCAGTACAGTCGAGATAACGCTAGCACATTAAACGTCGATTATGTGTGAATCCCGAAGCTCCGCCGCCCCACCCTTTATTTGTGGAGGGCGTTTTCCTAGGTGAAAACTGCACTATGTAACTTCTGTCTAAAAAGCGGAATACTCTGCCAAAAATGTTTGGAGAGAGTTAAGTCTGGAGAGATAAGCGAACTAGACTTTAAAATCGCCCGCTTTCTTCTGTCGTTGGAGGACAATTATCCTTCTCTTCAGAATGTTCATTTTTATAATGCTGTGAATGTTGGTGATACATTGGCTGTAGTTGTTGGGCGCGGTGATGTTCCTCGTCTTTTGGGCTATGGTGGGAAGATCATTAGGGCTTTGGTCGCTGAAGTTGGCAAGACTATTCGTGTTTTGGAGTACGATGCTAATGATAGAAAATTCTTGGAGGATTTGTTTGCTCCTCTAAGCATAATGACAATAAACACTATCTGGCTGCCTGATGGAACAACTGAGACCAGGGTTATTTTGAGGAAGAGACGTGGAAGGCCGCCGCCTTTCAGTATAAAAGCTTTAAAGGGAATTGCCTGCAAAGTTCGGAACATGACTCTTCGTGTAGAGTTTGCAAACTAGTTGAGCGTGAGCTTATGAAGTTAGATTCCATTGGTGATTGGCACAGAACGTGCTATTCTGTTGACGTTAAACCTGAACTTGACGGCCAAGAAGTTACACTTTTCGGCTGGGTTCAAGAAAAAAGGACCTTAGGTGGAATATGTTTTATAATATTGCAGGATCGGGAAGGAACAATACAAATTACTGTGCCGCGCAAGAAGGTGAGCAGCGAAGTGTTGTCGAAGTCTGATGTTTTACAGAAAAGGCATAGCATAGGCGTGAAAGGTACAGTGAAGAAGACTGAGATGACACCTAGAGGTGTCGAAGTGATACCGAAGGAAATTAGAATTTTCAACAAAGCGGCACTTCGTTTGCCACTTGACATAACTGGGAAGACACCAGCACATATAGCTGTTCGACTGGACGCGCGGGCTTTGGACCTTTGCCAAGAAGAGAATGCAGCGATTTTCAAGATTCAACATACAGCCGTAGATGCAATCCGCAATTTCCTGTTTGCAAGGGGGTTCATAGACGTCCATACTCCTCGTATTATTGCTTCAGCAACTGAAGGCGGAGCAGCCCTTTTTCCTGTTGAATACTTCGAGAAGAAGGCGTTTCTTGCTCAAAGTCCACAATTGTATAAGGAAGAGCTTATAATGAGCTTCGAAAAGGTTTTTGAAGTGGGGCCTTTCTTTAGAGCTGAGGAGTCTCATACACGTCGCCACCTAAGCGAGTTTGTTTCAATTGATATTGAACAGGCTTTCGCAAGGGCTGAGGATGTGATGCAACTGCTTGAACAGCTTATGCATTTTACATGCAAAGCTGTCGATGAAAAACGCCAGAAAGAGTTGGCAAAGCTAAAACATATTGTGAAAGTGCCTGAAATTCCTTTTAAACGCTTAAAATATGATGACGTCTTGCAAAATTTGAAGCGTGAAGGCATCGAAATCCCATGGGGTGAGGACATACCTACACCAGCCTTCCGAACGTTGGGTAAAATTCATCCCTACTTCTACTTCATAGTTGACTGGCCTACGCATTCGAAAGCATTCTACATTAAACCGCGAGATGACAACCCAGAACTCTGCGAAGGCTTCGACCTGATGTGGGGGTGGATAGAATTATCTTCTGGTGGAACAAGAATATCATCTAAAGAGCTTTTGAAAAAACGGTTGAAAGAAAAAGGGTTGAACCCTGAATCCTTCAAATGCCACTTGAAAGCCTTTGATTATGGTATGCCACCTCATGCAGGATGGGCTATAGGCCTAGAAAGATTAACAATGATGCTTACTGGAAAAAAGAACATAAGAGAAGTCACACTTTATCCAAGAGATAAATTCAGACTCACACCGTGAAAAAATCCGGTAAACCGAGAATTTGGATTCCTCCGCAGATCTTCACATGAAGACTCATGAACGGAACATTCTATTTTTATCTTATAGAAGTATTATACAAAAGAGATAAAGCAGACTGTTTCACTTATTTTTTCAAGGAGAGAAGAGAGAATGAAAAAAAGGTCTGCTTTACTATCCCTTGCAGTGGCTACTCTAATTGTTATGGGTAATTTCCTAGCCATATGCTCAGACAGTCACCCCTTAGCTTGTTTAGCGTGCGAGGGCGGTGTAGTTGACAAAACACCATGCGAAATTTTCACGGTGACAATCACATTCAAAAACACTGGAAAAACCGAAGGCTCGTGGTCTATAAACATAGCCTTTGAAGATGAAGCGTGGAGTTGGAGTGGAACACCACAAACATTGACTCTTAAGCGTTGTCATAAGAAAACTCTAACTTGGACTGGAACTGTTCCGGAAGACGCTCCAATAGGCTCGGTAGCGAGGCTCATTGTTTACTTTGATGATTCTTTCGAACCACTGGGCTGGTGGATTCACGTGATCGATGGGGCAGAGTTGACAATAACCTCAAGCATGGTGAAATAGTCGGTTCTAACACTAAAGAGCGTAAAGTTTTGCCTATTCCTTAGCATACACCGTAATCCTAAACAAACGTAAAAGCCTCACAAGATACTATGAGCCAACCGAAATACGTTGTTTTCCATCTCTACCCAAGATAACGTTTTTTTTAGTTGAAAATGTTATAAAAGCTGATAAACAGCTGTCTTCATACTTCAAAACATGGTAGATCAGTTAAGAATCGCGTGTGGAGTGTTCGGCGCAATAAACTTTCAAGAACGGCCAATGTTCCCTTTTGTATATTGGGGATTAAGAGCGCAGAATCACAGAGGCCACCAATCCCATGGATTCCTCACCTTTAACAATGGAAAATTTCACGCTTACAGACGCTTAGATCTTGTGCCAAAAATAAAAACAATTGCAATCCAAGAATGGTTTGGGCGCCTACCTGGACACATAGGCATCGGAAATGTCAGGTATACAACCTCTGGGAAAACAGATGAAAAATCCTTAATAAAAGGAACACAGCCAGTTATAGCTTCAAAAAACGGTTTGAAACTAGCTGTTTCTTTCAATGGTAATGTCGTCAACACTTTTCAGCTTAAAAAGGAGATAAGTGAAGAATTTGCAGGTTTTTCTTATGAATGCGATGCAGACTTGATCTGCCACAAGCTTCTAATTGAATTAAAGAAAGGCAAAGACTTAGCTTCAGCAGTTGAGACGTGTATGCTAGAAATCGAAGGAGCCTTTTCTGTAGTAGGCATAACTGAAGACGGTAAATTCTTCGCCTTCAAAGATCCATGTGGAATAAGACCGTTATGTGCTGGACACAGTGAATCCAACTCGATTTTTGCTTTCTCTTCAGAAACAGTTGGCCTAGATATAAACGGGTTCGAAAGCGATTTTGAGGTTGAACCCGGCGAACTTGTAACAGTTGCAGAAGATGGGTTTAAAAGAGAAAAGCTAGTCAGCAACAGACGAAAAGCCTTTTGTCCTTTTGAATACGCTTACTTTGCTAGGCCAGATTCGTGCTTCGACGGAAAATATGTTTATGAAATCCGTGAGGAATTCGGAAGAATCCTCGTTAGAGAGAACCCGGACATCGTTAAGGATGCTGACATAATTCTTTCTTTGCCGGAAACTGGTGATGACGCGGCTTTGGGGGTTCATGAAGAGTCAGGCCTAAGATGGGAACGGGCTTCTCGCAGACATCGTTATGTGGCAGAAAGAGCTTTTATCCTTCTTAATAGAGAGCGATATTCAACAATCGACAAGAAAATCAACATTCTAGCATCAAAAGTCAAGGGAAAACGGATCATCGTAACAGACGACAGCATAGTCAGAGGGGATACAACAAAAGTTATTGTGGAAAGACTTCGCAAAATGGGTGCGAGAAAAGTGTATGTATTCATAACTTTTCCTCGAATAATTGGACCATGCTTTTACGGGATAGACATGGCAACCTACGGGGAATTAATAGGCTCAAAGCATAGTTCAGAAGAAATAACCAAAATCATAGGTGCAGACGCCTTGTGTTACCAGTCAATAGAAGGTTTCATAAAGGCAATAGGTTTTAGCCGAGACCAATTATGCTTAGGATGTATAACAGGTAAGTATCCCACACCTTTAGCTCAGAAAATAGCGGATGAAATGAAGAAAAGATTCTTGGAAGGCCGCGAGGAAACAGGAAGGCTCTATGAGCTAGCGGAAGTCGTTGAAAAGGCATAATAGGAAAGATAATTAAGATTTCATGTTTATTCTTGTAGTTTGACGGGTTACTTATGGAGAAAGTAGGTATACTAGTTGTTTCTTATGGTGCAAGAGCTGTAGCCATGATTGACGCCTTCACACGAAGCATAAACTATGATGTTCAACTTTACGTTGTTGACAAACAGCGAAACCCCTTCAACGTGAAAAGAGCAATCAAACATGTTGTCATACCGAGTTTGCACGTTGAAGAAATAAGCAAATTTGCAGAAGCAAACAAAGATGAAATAGACTTCGGTATAGTTGGCCCCGAAAAACCAATTATTAATGGTGTACGTAACCTTGTTGAAAAGCGAACAGGCATACCCGTGATCTGTCCAACAAAGGAATACGCCATAGAAGCAAGTAAAGTTGCCCAGCGACAATTATTCCAAAACGTTGTGCCCGAAGTAAATCCACGCTTCAAAATTTTTAATCCGAAAAAATACGCAAATCAGCAACAAGTAAAAAAGGATGTTTACAGTTGGCTTGACGAACTTGAAAATAAGGCTGTTGTCAAGCCGGACAAGCCAGCTGCTGGAAAAGGTGTAGGTGTGTGGGGTGACCACTTCGCAACTCGCGAGCAACTTTTTGAACACTTCTTAGCGAACTTCCAGTACGGGTCAGTAATCATAGAAGAAAAAATTGAAGGAGAAGAATCCAGTTTTCAAGTTTTTTGCGACGGTAAGCATCTAGTGCCTCTTCCGGATATACGAGACTACAAGCGAGCTTTCAATGGAGATAAGGGACCAAACACTGGAGGCATGGGCTCCTACAAAGACGCTGACGGCGCATTACCCTTCATGACAGAAGCTGACAGAGCTAAAGAAATAGCAATTGTTACCAAAATTTTCGAAAAACTGAAAGCCGCAGACAACAAAGCCCTAAGAGGAACACCATTCTACGTAGCCTTCATCCACACAGGCGAAGGACCCAAAATCTTGGAAAACAACAGCCGTCCAGGCGACCCCGAAATAATGAACATTCTCCCAATCCTGAAAGATGATTTTGTTGATGTCTGCTTCAAAATGCTAGAGGGAAACCTAACACACATAGAATTGGAAAGGGCAGCAACAGTTTCAACCTATAAGGTCCCACCAAACTACGGCGGATATGCAAGCACTTCTCCAAACCTCATAAACAAAGAAGACATAGGCAAACCAGTTGACCTAACAAAGGCTGACAAGTTAGCTGAAGAATATGGTGAAAAAATCCGTGTCTATCCTGCTTCTATGGAACTACGCAACGGTGAAACTTACGCCATCAAATCCAGAACAGTATCCGTAGTAGGCATAGGCGAAAACATTGAGACTGCTAGACAACTCTCCCTTAAAGGCATAAACGCGATAAAAGGCGGCGCACTGTGGCATAGAACAGACATTGCCTCTAACCTACACATAGAAAAAAGCATAAGACACATGAAAGAGTTGAGGCGTCGCAAACTATGAAAAAAGCCTTTATCTCAGACTGCGAAGGACCAATCTCGAAAAACGACAATGCCTTTGAAATTACATCCCATTTCGTTCCAAACGGACACAACCTGTTCACAATCATAAGCAAATACGATGACGTACTCGCAGACATAGTAAAAAAGCCGAATTACAAAGCTGGCTACACATTAAAGCTCATTATACCCTTCCTAAAGGCTTATGACGTTACTGACAGAAAAATGCGGCAGTTCTCAGCTCAAAATCTTGTCCTGATTCCAAACATAACGACTACACTACAACATGTTAGAAATATAGCTCACGCCTTTATCGTCAGCACAAGCTACGAACACTACATAAAAGCTGTCTGTCGAGCCCTTAGCTTTCCATACGACAATACTTACTGCACAAGGCTCAGCATCGACAAATACTCCATGACCGAAGAGGAGAAAGCAAGATTGAAAAAGCTTGCAAGTGAAATTCAACAAATGCCCATGATCAAAATTCCCTCAGGAGCGAAATCCCTAAATGATCTTCCAGAAGAATGCAGGAAAACGATCCAGCGGCTTGACGAGATTTTCTGGAGGGAAATGACAAATATGGAATCTGGGAAAATTTTCCGTGAGATTAATCCAGTGGGCAGCGGGGAAAAGGCCGATGCTGTTAGGGAAGTAGCTGAAAAAGTAGGTATTGACCTGTCAGAAGTCATGTATATAGGCGACAGCATAACAGATGTAGAAGCATTTAGACTTGTAAAGGAAAATGATGGTTTAACAATTTCGTTTAACGGCAATCAATATGCTGTTGGAAACGCTGAAGTAGCAATTCTATCCGAGAACAGCATTGTAATAACAATAATTGCAGATGTTTTCTGCAGATTTGGAAAACAAGAGACCTTAGACTTGGTGGAAAACTGGAGCCGTGAATCTTTAAGGAAAAGCCAAGTCGGCCAGGCTTTGCTTAACCGTTTCCTCGATTTGTATCTAAGGGAATTGCCTAAAGCTAAAATAATAACGAGCGAAAATATGGGGATATTGGCAAGGAAGAGTAGTGAATTCAGAAAAAAGGTTAGAGGCGAAGTGGTAGGGAGACTGGGATAAATGATTGATAAAGCCCAAATAGAAGATACGTATGCAGAAGTCTTTGACGGTTTCTACTGCCGAGTTATTGTCACTGCTGATGATGAAGAGATGTTGAAGAGGGCAAGTGAAAATGCCACTGCAACACCTTCAGTAGTTATAGGTAGAATTGACAGCGGAATTGAGGGATGGTTAAGTGAAAAAGAAACACCAGACAAGCGAAAAGGAGCAATTCTGCAATTTTGGGTAGGCTTAGATAAAGAGAAGCCTTTAGAAGATTTGCTGAAACGTTTTGAAAAAGAGCTTTCTTATCGGATTCGGCAAGATATTCTTGTTAAACCTTTCACCGCGGTATTTGATGCTTTATCTGTGAAACCTGAAGGAAAATTCGACATGATGGAAAGGGTTGGGCACTGTGGCGACGGATTTGAGTGGCAAGAACAACTTTATGAACGTAACATGATTGTTGTGCCAATCATGGTGCCTGACTTTCTTATAGAGCGATACATTTGTTATGCTCGAGGAGTATCTGGCGGGAATTTCTGGTACATGTGTAATACAAAGAAAGCGGTGGTGGATGCTGGGAAAAAAGCACTGGAAGCTATGAGCCGAATTGAAGGTGTAATAACTCCCTTTGACATTTGCTCAGCAGGCTCCAAACCTGAAACACGTTTCCCACGAATAGGACCAACGACAAACCATTTGTACTGTCCATCCCTACGACAAAAACTCGGCGACGCATCTAAGGTGCCTGAGAACGTGAACTATATTCCAGAAATAGTAATTAACGGAATTTCAATGCACGCAGTGAAAGAAGCCATGAAAGCTGGTATAGAAGCAGCCTTAAGCGTTGATGGCGTAGTAAGGATTTCCGCCGGAAATTACAATGGAGAACTAGGTGACTACAAGATTTATTTGCACGAGTTGTTCCCATGACCGGTTTTGACATCCTCGGATTCGGCGGTTTAAATGTGGACAAACTATTCAAAGTTAACAAGATAGCTACAGCAGATGGAGAAAGTTTTGTTATGGATTTCAAAGAGGCATGCGGCGGTTCAGCAGCTAACACCATAGTAGGCCTAGCCAGGCTCGGCTGCAAAGTGGGGTTCATAGGAAAAGTAGCAGGTGACAGAGCAGGTAAAATGCTGCTTGATCACTTTCATAGAGAAGGTGTTGACACAAACGGCATAACATTGGCAAAGTGTGGTAGAAGCGGAACGGTCATGGGGTTCGTGGATCAAAAAGGTGAGAGAGCATTATATGTGGATCCAGGCGTAAACGATGCAATAGAATTTAATGAGATAAACAAGGAGTACGCCTTCAAAACCAAATTCCTGCATCTAACATCCTTCATTGGAGAAAAATCTTTTCAAACTCAAAAAAAACTTGTTGAAATACTTCCTGCAAACGTCATGTTAACACTTGATCCTGGAGAATTATACGCGAGAAAAGCAGCTGCGCTGGAGCCAATGATGAAGAAGGCGTTCGTGCTCATGCCAAACAGGAAAGAACTTGAATTACTAACTGGCACAGCCAACTACAAAAAAGGAGCTGGACATTTGCTGGAAAAGGGCGTGAAAATAGTTGTTGTCAAACTCGGCACCAAAGGCTGCTATATAACAGATGGTGAAGAAAGCTACTTGATAGAAGCGTTTAAGGTGAAGGTTGTTGACACGACGGGTGCTGGAGATGCCTTCTGCGCGGGTTTCCTTTACGGCTTAGTGTTAACCAAAAGCTTTGACGAGTGTGGGAGAATAGGCAATTTTATGGCTTCAAGATGTATAATGAAGATGGGTGCTAGAGATGGACTGCCAAGGCTTGCAGATTTGATAAAGAACAAGCTGGCATGAGGGTTTGTTCTGGTGGAGCAGTATTTGCTGACGAGTAGTCCTGTCATATTCGTGTTAATAGGTTAAATTCTTAACCTAACTTTTCTTTTCTAAGTAGCTAACTAATCCTTCGAAAACCTGTTTTCCATCACCATACTGTGACATTCTTCCTTGTCTAGTCCAGTCCGGTTGTTGCCACCAATAAAAAGCCCTTTCAGGATGAGGCATCAAACCACATATTGTTCCTTCCCGATTACATATTCCCACTATGTCATGGAAAGAACCGTTCGGGTTGGTTGGAAACATGCCTTCAGCATATTCACCGTTTTTGTTGCAGTATCTGAAAACCAACTGGTCATTCTCGTAAAGCCTTTCCAAGTACTGCCTTTCCTTTTCTTTGGCAAATATGAACCTGCCCTCTGAATGTGCAACTGGCATTCGCAGAACCTTCCCTTTCGGGATTTCCCGGGTAAATATGCAGTTTCCATTGTTTTCATGTTTGACGTAAACCCATCGACAGTTGTAGCCGGGTGGAAAATTGGTGGATAAGGCTGCCTCTGGGTGTGAGCTTATCTCTTTGAATCCTGGAAGCAAGCCAGCTTCAATAAGCACTTGGAAACCGTTGCAAATGCCAAGGATCGGACGGTTCTCAGCGATGAAGGCTTCTAGCTCTCTGCCTAACTTGGCAAGTATCCATTTCGCCCATATGGCTCCTGCTCGTACATAATCTCCGTAAGAGAAGCCTCCTGGAAAAACCAGAGCGGCATATTCCAAAAGGTTTCTACGCTTAACCATTTCATTTACATGCACAATTTCAGCTTGAACATCCAACTCTTCAAGGGAACGTTTTGTTTCCTGATCACAGTTTGTTCCACCTACACGCAGAACGCATATCCTGATGTCTTCACGTTTCATGGCTTAAACCTCGCTGCTTAATGTTCGCTTCCAACTAGCCCTCAAATCATCAATAAGAACATCAGCAACGATTTCACCTTTTAATCCATGAATGAGTAAACGCGGAGTCTTAGTTACCCGACCTATCTCAGCATACACTTTACCATTCAACAAGGCTCTAAAATCTTCTGCAGCCTTTTCTGAAATTTCCACCAAAAACCGACTGTTAGATTCAGAGAAAAGCGCAGAGTCATTGCGTTTCAGGCTTTGCTGCGGAACCTTTCGTAAACTCAGTTCTATTCCATATTCACCCGCGAAAGCCATTTCTGCGGCAGCTACTGCTAAACCACCCTCAGACAAATCATGGCAAGCCTTAACCAATCCTAAATCAATTGCTTCAGTGATTGCTTCAAACGTTTTTACAGCTTGATCAGATCGCACTTTAGGCACGGTTTTTCCAAGATGTCCCTTTAGCCGGTAGTATTCCGAGCCGCCAAGCTCTTTGAATGTCTGCCCAACTATGTATATCAGGTTGTTTGGAGCCTTAACATCCATTGAAACAGCTGAGCGGACATCTGGCACCATACCGAGCGCTGTGACTAGAAGCGTGGGTGTGACAGGCCCGGATGGGGACTCGTTGTACAGGCTGTCTTTGCCAGAAATGAAGGGGGTTCTGAAGGCTGTCGCGAAGTCGTAGCATGCTTCACAGGCTTTTACAAGGCTGCCTAGTCTTTCGGGTTTTTCAGGGTTTCCCCAAGTGAAGTTGTCAAGCAGGGCTATTCTTCTGCCGCCGACAGCTATGTTATTCCTTATCGCTTCATCTATTGCTGATGCAGCCATCCAATAAGCATCAATTTTTCCGTAATTGGGATTCATCCCACATGAGATTACTATGCCTTTCCAGGAATTTTCTAAAGGCTTTATTATAGCTGCATCATTTGGACCGCCATATTCACCCTGTAGCGGTTTAAGTACAGTGTTTCCTTTCACTTCATGATCATAAGTGCGTATCACACTTTCCTTGCTTGCAATATTGGGGGAAGACAAAAGCTGTTGGATTGTTTCAGCTAGATTTTTTGGTTGTGGAACTTCTGGGCTGTCAAGTCTTGTTGCTTGATACTCTGCTTTTTTCACAGCTATTGGTGGTTTAAAAAGGAATGGAATTTCCAGTTCCGTGATTTTTTGGTCTTTGTAGTAAATCAGCAAAATCCCATTCGCAGTGCATTTTCCAATAGCTGTGGCTTCAACATCTTCCTTTTTGAAAACCTTTGAAAAACGTTCAAGATTTTCAGGAGGCACAGTTAAAAGCATTCTTTCCTGAGATTCGGAAACATAGATTTCCCACGGAGCTAAACCGGGATACTTCAAGGGAACTTTGTCAAGATTAATTGTAGCGCCGCAGCTGAACCTTTTTGCTGTTTCACCTAATGCTGAGGATAAACCACCTCCTCCAAGGTCTGTTATTGCCGAAGCAAGTTCTAAATCTCGAATCTCAATTATCGCCCGTTTCAGTTTTTCCTCTTCAATCGGGTTCGCAATCTGTACTGCTGGTCTGGAAATTTCCTCTGACTTTTCAGTTAACTCAGCAGATGCGAATGTTACGCCGTGAATGCCGTCTCTGCCAGTTCTGCCTCCAGCTAAAACTATTATGTCGCCTGGCTTAGCGTTTCTTTTAAACTTCTTCAGTGGAAGCAGCCCTACACATCCGCAATAGACAACGACGTTTCCAACATAGCTTTCATCGAAGTATATTGCTCCGTTCACCGTTGGAATCCCCATGTTGTTGCCATAGCTTCCGATTCCGGCTACGACACCCGTGTAAACATATTTCGGATGCTTGACGCCTGGAGGGAGCTTCTCATAACTATAATCCAGCGGACCGAAGCCTAAAACATCTGTGCATGCAATAGGATCTGCCCAAACTCCTAGGACATCGCGGATTACGCCTCCTACTCCTGTGGCTGCACCTCCAAAGGGTTCTATTGCCGACGGATGATTGTGTGTTTCCACTTTAACTGCAATGCCATAGCCCTTGTCAAAAAGAACTATGCCTGCATTGTCTTCGAAAACAGAGAAGCACCAACTCGGATTAATTTCCTCAGTAGCCTTCAGAATGTATGTGTTGAAAAGACTGTCAATTTCTTTTCCGTTGAAACTTATTTTGCTTTTGAAAGTCTTGTGAAAGCAGTGTTCAGACCATGTTTGCCCTATCGTTTGAAGCTCAATGTCCGTTGGGTTTCGCTTCTTCTTCCTAAAATACTCTTGGACACTTTTCATTTCTTGCAAGTTTAAACCTATACCTGTTTCTCGGCTTATTGTCAAGAGCTGCTGGTCTGTAGCCTCAAGCGTGTTTATTTCAAAAAGCGGAAACGGCGTTTCTCTGCGAATGTAGAGGCTATCGGTCATTCTTCTTCCTCAATCATAATCGAATAATTATCCTTTGTTGGATTTGCCAGAAGTTTCTTGCACATTTCCTCTGCTTTCATTTCAGTCTCTTTTTGAGACTCAGCTTCAAGAACCACACTGTAAACCTTACTAACACTTACGGTTTCAACTTTGTAGCCGAGTTCCCTTAGTAAGTGTGCTGTGGTTTCTCCTTCTGGATCGCTGTGTCCTGGCTTCAAACCAACTTCAATTCTTAGCCGATATATCATAGATTGAACTTGAATTCCACAGGATTTAAACACTTTTATCATCAACGAAGCAAATGATTAGTTTAGAACTATTTTTCTACCTTTACAAGCAGTCTTGCTTTTCAAAACAAAGTAAGTTTTTACTCTCCTTTTTTCATTTTTTCAGCGGGATACAAAGCCAGCGCTTCTGGCGACATGTGGTTGCTATGCAGACTCTTAACTGAAAAGTCATCTGTAACAGAGTGTACTGAAAATGGTTAAGAGGCCTATACTTGTTTGAGAAGAGCAAATTGCGAGAAGCATATTCAGAACAAATGTGTATGTGACAGCTGTCGCCTAAACCTGCGTGTGAAAGCCATTTCACACTATGTGTGAATGTTTTGATGGCTTGACAATTTTGTCGTTTTATGGAGTTCTGGATGACGTTAATCCTATTTACAAGTCTGACACATTTCAGTCTTCAGTGTGCTTGTTTGCATGGGTGTGAATACTAATACTAGAACTTTACTCCGTAAATCTTAATTATAACCTATATGCAATTTTTATAATTGGAGAGGGAAGTATTTGAAGAGGATTTCTTGTGGAATAATGTCGATGTTACTGTTAATAAGCATGTTAAATTTGGCGTTTATCCTTAAGCAAGTTGAAGCGGGACACATATCTAATGGTGAGGTGGGTGCTGAGATGTTTTCTGCGCCCATGGATGAGGATGCATCGACTGGAAAATCTAAGCCTGCTGGTTTGAAGGAGTTAACTGACGGAACACTGGATCGTTCAAGGTTTACAGATGCTTCAGGATGTTACTGTTCTCATTATGATCCTACGAGTCGCAAAATCCGCATCACTTATTACTTTCCGAAACCGAAAATTGAAGAGGATTATGTTGTTCCCTTCATCAATGATGGGTATTATCATGTGTCTGTGATGATGGATGGATTGCCTCAGTATATGGTAGCAGGTTCACCGGTTCTACCGTTTAAGACTGTCAAAATTTTGCTTCCGTTTGGAACTTGTTTGGAACATTTTATGGTGATTGGCGGAAAAAAATCGTCGCTTTCAGGTTCATATATGGTTGAGCATGGTCAAGAACCATTGCCCTTGTCTGGTGTTGACTTGGCAGATACGCTCACGGCAAATTTGCCTAATGCGATGATATATGGTTCCTCCGAACCCTTCCCAGATAAGTTATATTCTGATGTTTCTGTTCAGAGTAAAATGGGCTATAACCTGCTTCTCCTGAATCTTTACCCTGTGGAGTACATCCCTAAAGCTGGAGGTTTGTCTTACTATGAAAGCATCAGTGTGGAAGTGGAAGTTTCACGGGAAAACAAACGTGCAACCTCGGTCTCTTATGGTTATTCGCAACGTCGTGAAATAGTACGAAGTATAATAGATAATCCAGAAATAATTGAAACTTATCCTGTACCAACGCAAACTCCAACCCATCAATATGTGATTATCACTAACGAAATGTTGAACAGCACACCAGGGCCGTATAACTTCCAAGCTCTGAGGAATGAGAAGATTTCACGCAACATCTCAGCTACTATTGTCACTGTTGAATGGATTTACGCAAACTATAATGGAACTCGACCTGACGGCGGCGAAGACAACCAAACCAAAATCCGCAACTTCATCGTTGATGCCTACAGTAGTTGGGGTGCAATGTACGTGTTGTTGGGTGGTGATGGAGACGGAGGTGACGTAGGCGGTGAAAGCGGAGACATCATTATCCCTCATCGAGGGTTAGCGAGCGTTGAGGAAGAGATAGATTATGACATTCCAGCAGACATGTACTACGGTTGTTTAGACGGTTCCTTTGACCACGACGGCGACGGCATCTACGGTGAGCCCAACGACGGACTCGGCGGCGGGGAAGTTGACTTGTTTGCCGAGGTTTACGTTGGACGTGCATGCGTTGACAGCCAAACAGAAGTGCAAAATTTCATTCGCAAAACCCTGTCTTACCAAAACACTACTAGTTTTAACTTGAGAAAAGCGTGGATGGTTGGCGAATACTTGGGGTTTGGAGGTGTCGCTGAGTGGGGTGGAAACTACAAGGATGAAATCAAAGAAGGGTCAGACGCCCACGGTTACACCACTGTTGGTTTTGAAAACTCATGTTACTCCAACAGATTTGACGTATCAACGCTTTACGATCGTGACTATCCAAGTAACAATTGGCCTCCAACCGAGATTATCAACCTAATCAACAATAATGTGCACCTGATTAATCATTTAGGCCACGCTGGCGTGGACTACGTTATGAAAATGAGTAATCCAGACGTTGACGCTTTAACAAACGATGAATTGTATTTCATTGGGTACAGCCAAGGATGTTACTGCGGCTCTTTCGATGACAGATCAACCTCACCAGGAAGCTACACCAGTTACGATTGTATAAGTGAGCACTTCACCACTGAAGCTCATGGAGCAGTAGCGTTTATCTCGAACTCAAGGTATGGCTGGGGCACACATGGAAGTACTGATGGTCCCTCTCAACATTATGACCGAGAGTTTTGGGATGCCATTTTAGGAGAAAACATATTCAACATTGGAATCGCAAACCAAGATTCAAAAGAAGATAATGCTGGTCGTGTCGGCGATTGGGTTGATAGGTACTGTTACTACGAGATTAACCTATTCGGCGATCCTGAGCTTCAAATAAAGTTACCTCCTGCATATGAACATGAGTTAGACGTGGCTGTCGAGGCTCCGTTTCATCTGAAGCCTGAGGATTCAACGATCTTGAACGCGACAGTTCGGAATCGAGGGTTGAATAATGAAACCAACGTGGAACTGTTTCTTTTCATCAACGGCACTGAAGCTATGAACCTAACAATTTCTGAGTTTGTGAATGGCACTTCGTACATGATCAATTATACGTGGACGCCTATGACCGAAGGAACCTACAATGTAACGGCCTATACTCCGCCAGTACCTGGAGAAAACGTCACAGTTAACAATTATGCTACTAAGTTGGTAATTGTTTCCTACGCCACTATGATAGGGATTATTGAAACTCATGGTGAAACACTGCGCACTGAGGAACTAGCAG
>SOJA01000080.1 GCA_004376975.1 Candidatus Bathyarchaeota archaeon | reverse complement strand
AGTGAACTTTTCAGTCTTCAACAAGTGTTAGTTTGTCAGATAAGTCTGCACTATTATTGAAGGGTACCTGATTTGGATAACACGGTACAATCATTTGCGTAAAATCTTTTATAACACGAAACATACCCATAAAGGAGGGTTGCTGTGTTTAAGCTAAAAATGTCTGACGCTAAACTCTTAAAGGATATGACTGCAGCCATATCCATACTCGTAGATGAAGCTACATTCGAAATTGGTCCTGAAAACATTAAACTGCGTGCGATGGATCCATCACGCGTTGCCATGATTGACTTTGAATGGCCAAAAACAATTTTTGACGAGTATATATGCACAGAACCAACAAAAATGTGCATAAACATAAGTGAATTGTTGAAGTTGATTAAGAGAGCTGGTAAAGACGAAGTTGTCGAGCTTTCCCTGGATGAAAAAACTGGGCGCCTACATGTAAAGATAACTGGAAAGTATATGCGGAACTTCACTATGCCAACGCTTGAAGCCAGAGAGGAGGAAGTGCCAACGCCGAAAATCACTTTTAACGTTAGAGCGAAAGCTACAACAGACGGTTTACGTCAATCAATTGAGGATGCTCAGCTGGTAAGCGACCATGTTCGCATCGAAGCAGATTCTGATAAACTAGTATTCAATGCGGCGGGGGATCTTATGGGTGCAACAATTGAACTTCAAAAAGGAAGCGACACACTTCTGGATTTAGAAACTAAAGAACCTTCCAAAGCAACCTTCAGCTTGAGCTATCTTTCAGAGATTATAAAGGCGGCATCAGCAACATCCGAAATCGCAACATTAGAATTTTCGTCGGATATGCCCGTCAAACTGGATTTCCAGCAAGTAAAAGAAGGAAAATTAACGTTTTATCTAGCGCCGAGGATAGAAACAGAATAAGCGTGAACAATAAATGCAGCTGACAGCAGCCAAGTTCGCTAAGAATGACATAGCTAAATACCCCTTTCTGAAAGCAGCTGCAAGATACATGAAAGTCCCAGATTTGAAAATCGAAGATTTAACAAGTCCAGAACTGAAAGAAATCCTTAAACGCGCTGAAGAAAGAGTGGAAGAAGCAATCCTATACGCTCGAGTTAGTAGGAAATTGAAAAGGGAAGACATAGAAATATCATCATATCCAGCTGCAATAGTGCTGGCAACCGCCACTGGCAACTCCTTCATCAAGAAACGGTATGCTTTAGCAGAATCAAAGCAAGCATACGAAGATCTGAAAGACGAACCCAAAGCAAAACTTCTCAAAGTTGCACAAAGCTTCGGATGGAAACTTACGCCCAATGAAGATTCAGCGATTCCCTTCGGATTTACGCTAGGTTTTTCCGATTACCTAAGAAACACAACGCACTTAAAAGGCAAGAAATGGAAGCTTGTTAATCGTCTTCTATCAGGCGGAAATGTGTATCTCACCAGAAACGAAACAGCAAGATTACTGAGCGAGGAAATCCTTAAACACATTGAAAAAACACTGGAATTGAGAGAACTTCCCAAATTTCCCCCCGAAATAATGGAAATAGCCCAAAAAATAAACAAATTATCCATAGAAAAAATAGGCAAAACGGAAATGGAAGGCTTCCCAAAAACCATCATGCAAACAGCCTTCCCACCCTGCATAGAAACCCTGTACCAGTCAATCTCAAATGGACGCCACCTCTCACACATAGGCAGATTCACACTAACCTCCTTCCTCACGAACATAGGAATGCCACCGGAAAACGTCGTTGACTTGTTCAAAAACTTTTCCGATTTCAACGAAAGAATGACACGCTACCAAGTTGAACATATCGCAGGAGAAAGAGGGTCAAGAACACGATACATCCCGCCAAAATGCGGCACATTAAAAACCCACGGTGTCTGCACAAATCCAGACGAACT
>SOJA01000090.1 GCA_004376975.1 Candidatus Bathyarchaeota archaeon | reverse complement strand
ATTAGCCCCTTCCTACTTGCGTAATTGATTGCATGATTCATTCATATTCTAGCGTACACAGTTCAGCTGCTAGTACGTACAAGTGATATGATGGTCCTCGGCACGATGCATCTCAGTCTTTCTGTTCTTCGAGAACCTCTCTTAATGCTTGTAGAAGTAAGCTGCTCCGCATTGTAGCTAGTTTTTCTTTGTTGTGTTCCATCCATTCCGCTACTTTATGTGCTTCGCTTTTGGCAACGCCTCTTTCAAGTAAGTATTGGGTTTGCGCCTTGATTGTGTTTATTTTATTCGGCAAAACAGTAGAGGGTGTCAACATTGTGGCAGTACGGTGAATTAGAGGTTTATCCAACACTATGTTTTTGCTTAGGTTCATCCGTCCAAACTCGTGTCTTCCTTGTATAATGGATTTTACCATAGCTCCTTTAATGTTGTATTTCTCCAAGTGTTCCTTGATCTTTGGCAAATGAATTGTCTTGTTGAAGTTGCTGGTTTCGTAGGTTATACAGTACATCGGGCGGGCGGGTTTTATCTCCACGAACTCGCCTTTGCCATTATCAGTTTCTATGATGTAGAAACCTCGCTTCTTAGCTGGTTTAACAGTTTCTTCTCCGTTGTCCAAGTTTACTTTAATTTGTTCTGCTTGATCGAATGCCCAATATTCAGGGGAACCTGAATTGAATAATCCCTTTTCTGAGTAGGCTACATGGTAATGACCCATCAGAATGTAGTCAAGTCCAAGACTTTTGAGGAAACCTCTGGACACTTCTGCTCTTTCCTCAGGCACTCCAGGATAATCCAAGAGCTGATGAAAAACCCCTATTTTGGTCTCGACGTCGGTTACGACGCTCTGAACAAGCTTCCTGATCTCTCGATTAGCTTGAAAACTTACATAGCCTAACCCGATAAAACAAGTGTCTCCAATCTCATAAATCGGATTTCTCCTGTCAAGGTAGACAGTGTCAGACACGTCACGGATAAGGTGAAGGACGTCTCCTCCATACCTTTCAAAAAGGATTTGAGGCGAGTCATGATTACCGCGGATAAGGATTACAGGACAATTGACACTTGAGATTTCTCTCAGAAACTTACGAACAACTCCTGGATGAGGTCGATGAGTATGAAAAACATCTCCAGCCATCACATAAACGTCGACATTGCACTGTTCAGCTTTTCGAGTAACCTTAACGAAAGCATCTAGAAAATCATTCCATCTTTGCTGAATGTTGAATTGGCGCATACCTAAATGAAAGTCTGCGGAAAGAGCAATCTTCAAATTGACACCTTAATGAGCTTTCTAAAGCTCGTCAGGAAACTCGAACCGTTTGATATCATTTTTTGCAGCATCCTCAAGCCAAGCTTTTTCAAAGTCAACGTTTCTACCACCATGTTCAGTTTTCCTGTCTGACCGAACCTTGAACCGGATGGAAATTGGAAAGGCTTCCCCCATGATTAAGGCTTCACCCTTTTCAAATCTTGGGAGCTTACGAACTACTTCCTCAGTGACGTTCTCAGCGCTTTCCCTTATTCGAGTGAGGTCCATCGGATTTTTCACTTTCATCACTATGTTAGTTACACATTGACTGAGAACTGTGGAATCCAACCTGCTAGGCCGTTGTGAAACTACTACCAAGCAGATGCCGAATTTGCGACCTTCAGCCGCCAAGGTGCGCATTATGGCGCTACTGGACACCTTCTCTGCAGAAGGTGCAAAACGGTGGGCTTCTTCAATAATAAGGATTAGGGGGGGAATTCTGTCTTCTTTTCTCGCCTGAAAGATTCTTTGAAGAATGCTGGTCGCCACAAACTGTTGGATCCTTTCTTTAACTCCAGACATGGCTACCACTGATATTTGATTGGCACCGGTCATTTCCTTAATGGGAGGTTCACTTGTACCAATAAAACCAGTATGCGCTAGGTTTCGCAAGTAGTTCCGAGCCCACATGGCAGCCGTAGCCTCTGAAGCCTGTCCATTCTGTGTTATGAAATCTAACCTGTTCAAAATATCGAATATCGTGTATTCTGGTTTGGTTCTTCTGAGGTTTTGGATAGTGTTTTGCAATATGCTGGTAGAGCCTTCACGCATACCGGTGAAGTGTTGGAAATCGTAAGCTGATATCTTCTTCACATCTAATGTGTAGGTGTTTAAGCCAACTGCAGAGCCTACGCTGTAGAGCATTCTGTTCACTTCTTTAGGCATAGTTTGTGCCATAGGAAGATATTCATTATGGGGATCAATTATGAGAATGGCGGCCTTGTGTTTAGCGAGTTCTTCGCATAGCAAACCTAAAAAGTAGGATTTTCCACAGCCTGTCATGCCTATGACGCTGAGGTGTCTCTGAAGCAGATCGTTTATTGGAAAAGCAACTTGGAACCCGTCTACTGTTCTACCAACCAACAGGTCACCGCGCTCATAGATGAGTTTCCGCTCTTTCGAGTTTAGGCTTCGCACTTCAGGGGTTCTGTCAGCCATGAAGCTTATGGGTTCACTGAATATTTGTGGTCCATCACCTTCGTCACGAATCACTCCCACAGGGACGCAGCGGAGGACGTAACTTTTTGGGGATCGTTGGATGATTTTGTAGGCTAAACTCTCGTTCTCACTCATCAAGTAGAGGTCTTGTTCAGAAACGTCAGCCCAAGTAATCTTGTTAGTTACCTGTAATAGTATGGTCTCGTTCAGAGTGTCGTGGGCAATTATGGCTCCTCGCCTGAGGGTGCCAGTTCTCTCTACAGAAGAAACAATCAGAGTTTCTTCGGCTTTTCCTCCACTTAATATGCTTCCCAGAATCTCGGTTTCACTCATCTAAACAGCTCCTTCTTAACGGTTCACCAAACCTCTAGGCAGTCTTCTTGATCTGTAACCGAAATGTGTTCTCTTCCGTGCTTCCAGTCGCAGTTGAATCCGCTCATCTTTTGGTAAGCTGTGAACAACATAATTAAACATGAGGTTTGCATCCCTCTTAGTTACACGTGCATACTCATCTGCCTTACTAAACACTGGGTTCATCCCGTAATGTGTCTCCGTTGCCCAAAACATCAAGTTTTCAATACACTCCAAAAATTGACCTTCTTGCTGTTTCATAAGTTCGAAACGATAATTCCAGTTCTTCAAGTTAACGTAGAAAGTTACGTAGTTATGACGGACACCTACGCGCTCTGCTTGTGTATCAATGACGGGGATGGGTTCAAGATACTGGCCGTTGCCTTGTAACGCTGAGTGTATGATGTAAATGTCATAGAGATCCTTGGTATCCAAGTGTGCCGCCAAGTATGTACTCCCGGTGCGCTTGAGAAAACCCAGAACAAGAATGTCGCTCTTGAGACATCGATTCATAAGGGGGGCATACAGTTCCTTGTAGAAGTTCTTGAAGTGTTTTCTATATTCCTTGTTATCCCGCCCAGTGGGATAGAAAACTGTTAGCGTGATTGTTCCATCAACCAGCACTATGGAACCTTTAGGCACTCCGGTTTCAACAGTCTTAGCTAAGGCCTCATACAACGTCTGCTGCATCAAGAGCCTCCTCAACCGGTCAGTTTGATAATTGTCCACATGAAAGAAGTAGATGCTACTGCTGTGATCAACTTCTATATTTTCATCCACTACCGCTGCTTTGAAAACTGTAAAAGAAGTATCATAAGCGCTGTTGAATCCTGAATCCACTGCAAAAAGCTTCCTGGATCTTCGAGCTTCAGCTTGATAAACCTTCAATTTATCCGTTATCTCCGCTATGCTCCTGTCTTGTTCAAATAGAACATTTCGGATTCTTTTGCGGGTTTCTTCCAAGTTTTCGATGTCTAATTTGATATAGGACATTCAAGCGCCTCCTTCAAAGCCATAGGAAGAAACTACGCTTTTGCCTCTTCGCTTTTCCACCTTAAAGATGTGGGCTGGTAGAGAGTCAAAGGTGTTGTCGTGTGTAACCACAATAAGCTGTTCAAAATTGTGGCTACCCAGAAATTCCCTCAGCTTGGCACGATACAATTCATCCAAATGAATAGTTGGTTCGTCAAGGAGCAAAAGCTGATTCTTAGTTAGAGAACTGCAGATGGCTAGACGGAGGGCCAAGGCTGCACACGTGGTTTCTCCTCCACTTAGAGAGTTCACTGGAGAAGGCTCCCCATTCCTTGTGACATCGATGTTTCCCTCTTCATCAATAGCGGCGTAATCTATATTATCGTTGGAGAGTTCTTGGTAGAAGCCTTGAAAGACGTGGGAAACTTTGAGTACATTGTTTTTACGCATGACAGGCTGCACTACTTCCCTAAGGCTTTTTCTCAGAATCTCCAATATGGCGCTCTCCTTTTTTAGCTTCTTAACTTGTTTCCAAGCTTTTCCCTTTTCCTTCAGCTGTTTTTCATCTAGCTTGATCCGGGATACATCTTCTTCAATGGATTTTTTCAGTCTTTCTATGCCTTCTGTAGTTTTCGCTTGATTCTTTTGGAGAATTTCAACAGCGTTCACCTGTTTTCTATGTTTATTAGGATCATATTTCTCTGCAGTTTCCTTGAATGAGGACTTCAACTCTTTCAATTGAAGCTGCAAATCGTTGAGGATTCCTTTATCTTGAAGGAACATTGCCTCCAAATCCTTCTTTGCCGCCATCTGTTTTTCCGCTTTCTTAGCAACTTCTGCTTTTGCGGAAACGCTATGGAGTTTTTCTGTAACTTTCATTAAGGTTTCAGGGGTTTCGTTTATCTCATTTATCTTTTTTCTGTTTTTTCCAATGCTGGATTTGATTCCTTCAATTCTAACATTGATCTCCGTCATTTCCTCTCTGCAACCTTTTAACATTTTAATCTGCCCGGATGCTCGGGCATATTTCTTGTCAGCCACCATAGCAAGCTCTATCTTCTTCTTCAAGTCATCCATCAGTTTTTGAACATGGTTTCTGGCTTTCTGGATAACGTCATATTCTGTTTTCAGTTTGATTACAGTTTTCCCTGTTTCTCTTCTAATCTTCTCTTTATGTCCTTCCGGCACAATCTGGAGACAAGTCGGACATTCTCCAAGTTCGGTAACTCTCTCAGCCTTTCTTTTTTGGTTTTCAATCTTAGTAAATGCTTTAACAGCTTCCTCTTTCAGTTCATTCAGCTTTTTCTCAAGATCAGCCTGTTTCTCTTTTAGTTCCGGAAGGAGTTCTTTCTCCTCTTTCAGTGTCTTCAGGCGTGATTCAAGAACACTTAATGCCTCCAGTTGAGACTCGACCTTGCCCCGTCTCTTCAAAATCTCTTTAAGAGTGTCGTTATCTCTTTTCACAAATGTTTCCAAAATGCTCTTTTGCTGGAGTACAGTTTCTATTAGTCTCTTCTCTTGTTCCAGATCTTTTTCTAACTGGATGAAACGCTTGTTCTTTTTGAAAGCTTTCTCGGATGCCTTAGTCTTTTCAATCTTCTCTTTAAGGGATTTTAGGGTAGCTGAGAAATTCTTGATCTCGTTGTTTTTTCCTTTTATTTGAGTTTCAAGCTGACCTAGTCTTTGTTCCAAATTTTGAAGAGTATTTAATTGCTGCTTTGCCGGTTGTAACCTGCCCTCGATTTCCCTTAGGAAAGATTTAAGCATCTTCAGCTCTTGTTTGTTCTTTTTAAGATGAACGTTAAGATTGTTAATCTGCCTTTCCAGAATTGCGAAGCCGCTGGCCTTCTCTTGAGCTTCAGTCAACTCATCCAGAACCACAGTCCTTACATCGCCCAGATTGTTCCATATCTTTTCGTATGTATCGATGCCTAGAAGCTTATCCAAGCGTTCCCTCCTCTTCCCAGGCTGGGTTTCCAGCATCTCCTTGATTTCACTTTGGGACGCGTAGGTTGCAGCCAAGAAAGTGGCGGAATCCACATCTAACAGGTCTTCTATAGACCTGGAGACAGCTGTTGCACCTTCCACAACCAACTTCCAATCGCTTTCTTCTAAAATCAACAATTTAGCTTCTTGCCTCTTCTTTGAGTAGATTTTTCGGTTGACTTTGTATTTGTCTAAATTCGTCGAGAAGACTAGTGAAATCTCAGCATTTTTCGTTCCTCGACGAATCAACTCATTTTTGGCGACGTTTCCAGCGTATTTTCCGAACAAAGCGAAGGAGATAGCTTCAAGAACACTGGTCTTCCCAGCTCCTACCTCGCCAAGAAAAACATTTAAACTAGGGTAGAACTTGATGTCAGAATCCTTATGACTCTTAAAATCCTTTAAAATAAGCCTTTCAATCATGCAACCCA
>SOJA01000068.1 GCA_004376975.1 Candidatus Bathyarchaeota archaeon | reverse complement strand
AAGAGTGGTTGAGAGAGCGTAAACGTTTGGGTTTAGGGGTGGGATTCGAACCCCCACACACACATTCGAGCAAAGCACCAACTCTTAGAGTCTGCAAAAACTTTTAGAAACAATAGCTCTCTAGATTAAGCCTATGTGAGGGAGACAAATGGACAAATGGTATCAGGACATGTTCAAAGGTGAGCTTGGGAAATACTTTCTGACCTTTTTTGACTGGAGAAAGGATTGGACAGAGAAAGAGATACAGTTTCTTGAGAGTGCCCTGAAAAAAGGATTAATATTGGATCACTGTTGCGGAGTAGGTAGGCTTTCTATACCCCTTTCATCCAAGAGACAAGTTGTTGGCATGGACTTGAGCAAATATCTGCTGGTTGAAGCAAAGAAAAGAGGAAGAGAAGCTGGTGCTGAAAACCTTTGGCTTGTATGTGGTGATATGAGGCATCTTCCATTACGTCCAAACCTCTTTGACAATGTAATGAATTTCTGGACAAGTTTTGGATTCTTCTCTCATGAAGAAAATGAGTTAGTTCTCAAGGAAATTGTTGGAGTTTTGAAGGAAAAGGGAACATTTATTATAGATATAGGTAATCCTGAGTGGCGCATCATAAACTTCCAAGAGAAACACTGGGATGAAAGAGACGATTTCTATATGTTGGTAGAACGTTCTTTCAACTGGGAAAACAAGAGAAACATTACACGTTGGATCTTCATAGACAAGAAAAGCAAGAAAATAAATGAGATAACCTTCAATCATCGGCTTTACAGCCTACAAGAATTCAAGAAGCTATACAAGAAACTAGGGTTAGCAATCCAAGAAGTATACGGTTCATGCCTCAAAGAACCTTTTGAGCAAACCAAATCAAACAGACTAGTAATAATTGCTGAAAAAGGGAACTGAAGAACTGAAAAACATTGTTACTCATCCCCTGAAGTGAGAGTTTTATGTCTGCTAGAGTTTTATGACTTGTAGAAGAAACAACTTCTGTTTAGACTTTTTGAGCTGTAATCTTGACAATTTTAGAATACATACCATATCCGCAGGCTTCAATGCTCTTACCATATTTCTCCCATACTTGCTTGAAACCAAGCACTCTCTTGCCATATATATGTCTGGCAATTTGGATTCCCTCTTTAATCTCGACTTCTGCTTGGTTTGCAGTGAGCTTCTTACCAGTTAAGAATGCCTTTTCTTCGACCAATGTTACATTGTTTTCTCGAAGAATATCAAGATAGAACTTCTTCGGCATTGACTTGGCTCCAAAGATATCTCCTTCAAACTCCACTGCAAGCCTTTGATCTTCAGTTTCCATGTCCTCAGGTGGGGTAATGCAAAGAACAACTTTTCCTCTTGGCTTAATAACCCTAACCATTTCCTCAACAGCTTTCTTGACACCCTCTTCTCCCCTAGTCATATGGATATCTCTCATACCAAGAAAACTATTGGCAAGGTCGAAATGATTGTCTGGAAACAACAATTCAGTAGCATCCATTTTCCGAAATGAGATAATGTTCTCAAGTTCAGCCTTATTGGCAAGCTTTCTTGCCTCCCTTATATCTTCATAAATTATGTCTATCCCAATGATTCCGCCATAGCTGGGTTGTCTTGCCATTTCCATAGCAAACAAACCCCATCCAGTTCCCACATCAATAATCTTCATTCCATTCCGTAACCTTAGGTCCTCAGCAATTTTGCCCCTCGATCCACCAAGTCTGAACCAGTAGGTTCCATATTCTTCATCAGTGAGATAGTCTGAACTCAAAGACACCTTAGCTCTCCCTTGTCATAAACATTCTACTCTAGAGAGTGAGTTTTATGGCTTGTGGAAGAACCTCCAGTGCATGCATGCAATCCTAGTGAAATTCTTTGGAGTTTCACTATTATGTGGAATCGGTTCGACGTTT
>SOJA01000037.1 GCA_004376975.1 Candidatus Bathyarchaeota archaeon | reverse complement strand
GCAACTCCCTTTGAGATGATTCTTCCTTTCAGCTCCATTTTCCTCTCACCGCAGCCTCTATACACTCTTCTAAGCTTCCCAGTTTTGTCTTCATGTCGTTGTGTCTTGAATAGTAACATCCTTTTGCAGAGGTTGTTGCAACTGACCTGAACCTTCCTTTCAATGGAGCCACTGCCATACAAGTGTCGCAAGCGAATTTCCCTCCAGCGTTCTCAATTATTTCCGTGTAGCCTCTTTTGTCAGCGAGTTGTTTCATTAGCCTTGAGGTTGCAACCCAGAATTCAGTGTTCGAGGATACTCTCTTGTTTTTTAACAATTTTGCTACTTCAGCAATTTCTTTAATCGAACAGTGGGGGCAACCTATACAAACGAAGTCTATAGTGTCAATATCATCGTTAATGCTTTCATATGCCTCTTTTATGTCCCCATCTTCGATGATGACTTTCTCTTTTGGCAGTTGATGTTTTTCAGATCCCGGAGTTATTCCCTGCATATAAAACAACGGTTTTGAACCGTAAGTCACCACTGAAGCACAGAACGATTTCAACTCATCCAAATCCGCGTCTTTTACACCCGTTATGTATGGTATCTTGTTTCCAACTTTTTCACCAATACAATAACCAAGGGCTCCCCAATCTGACAATTTTTTTAGGTTAACCCTCACGTCTACATGAACGTCGGGCACTCTGTTCTCTTCCAAGTGTAACCCGTAGCACGGTGTTTTGCCCACAAAAGCTGCTGCGAGGGCGGATGGGCCACCTTCTCTGTTGGTCTTTGCTCCGATGACCGAGTTAGCGAAAGTAACTGCAGAGGACTCGGACCAAGCAATGTGTTCTCCATATGTTGGTAGACTTCCTATCAGGTATGGTGTACACGTGCAGGAGATTATTATGCCCATTTTTCTGAAGGCGTCTATGACCAGGTTTTGTTTTTCTGCGAACTCTTCGGAGATTCCGAGTTTTTTCCAATCCTTCAAATCCATTCCTGCAGGATTCAAGGTTGTGAGCACCTTGACTTTTCCATCCCTTGCTAGTTCATTTAGAAATTCTAGACCAGCATCTCCTAGGTTGTGATATGACACGCCTGCCACTTGAACAGAACCCACGATTATGAGCTTTTCAGCGCCGTAAATGTCTCCTAAGGCAACGAGTATCTCCATGGATTTTTTTACTGCGTAACCTTCTTCTCCATCCAGCATTCTCTCTTCTTCTTTTGTGAGGTACATAAAAATCACAAGAATTTGCTTAGATCAACTCTTCTGTATTCCTCTTTTTTAAACCCTTTTCCTGTTTCTTTGAACGGAATCGTCGCGTCCAACCCCATCTTACATGTCGTCGCTTTTTTTCCTCCAGTCAAATCTCCAGATGGATCAAGAGAAGACCCTCTTTGTTTTGGTAGGATAACAGCGTCTTTATCTGCCTGAAATCTCGTTGCGATGGCCCATTCAACGTCGTTTGGATCATAGATGTTTATATCGTCATCCACAACAATACAATGTTTCAATGACCTGTGACCTTTAAAAGCTGCTTCAATCGCTTTCTTTCCATCATCTGGATTCCGTTTCTTTATTTGCACCACCGCGTGGAGCCAGCTACAACCACCAGGAGTTATGTAAACATCCTTACATTCACAAACCTTATTCACTTCATTAAAAATCGTTGGTTCTCTAGGCATTCCCATCAAGAACTTGTGCTCATTTCTTCCGGGAAGTATGGTTTGGTAAATTGGTTTCTCTCTGTGAGTTATGCAGTTGATTTCTATCACTGGTTGCTGTCTTACTCTATCGATAATTCCTGTCAGATCTAAGAATGGCCCCTCTGATGTTCTTTCTTTTGTTATCCTTCCTTCTAATACAATCTCGCAGTCCTTCGGGACTTCAACGTCAATGGTTTTACACTTCACCAACTCTGTTTTTTCCAG
>SOJA01000100.1 GCA_004376975.1 Candidatus Bathyarchaeota archaeon | reverse complement strand
CATAAGCAGGGCTTTTATTTCTTCAACGTGAGCAGCTCCGACAAATGTAAGTATCTTGGAATTCTTTCCTTTGTTTAGATTCTTTGACGCTATCCACGCTAACCTGGCAGCCATCAAAGCATTACGTTCATCTATCAGAACCCGCCATACAGAAGGAAAAAGCTTTCGACTAGCCTCTATTTCTCTCTTAGAGTTGTTTATCACTCTATCTTTGAACCCTTTCTCCCAGAGCCGAATGGGATCTTCATCTACCTCACGGTATACCTGAAAGCCCATACGAAATCTCTCAAAAGGGGTCATTTTGCTTCTTATCCTATGCCGTATCTCATGCTCTGTCATGTCTATCAACCATATGTTGGCGTCGACGTTTCCTAAGGCTTCCGTGGCTCCTGTGAATTCACAGAGGCCTTTGCATGATCCGCTTTTTGGACAATTTAAGCATGCGGTGTTGAGATGTTGGAAGCGTCTCCAATCGAGTTCGATGGCGACATCTTTAGGGTTCAAAGACTTTATTGACTCATAGGCATCGTTAATGCTGCGTCTTGTAAAGTGAGCCGTACCAACGATGTCAACATACTCATTATAGTTGATATTAAGGATCTCTACCATTATGCTCACTGGAACTAGTCGAGTTTTATCTTGCGTGCATCGTTTTCAAGAGTCTTCTCCTTTTTCGGGATTATTACTTCGACTACACCATTCTTGTACTTTGAAGATGCCTTTTCGAGATTTACGTTGCTCGTTGGCAAGTTTATTATCTTGTAAAAATTCTTAGCCTTGACCTCAACTTTGTCCGCAGTGACATTCAATTGTATATCATTCTCATCTTCACCGCGCACTTCAAAATAGATCTTTATCGTCTTCTCGTCCTCGAAGATATCCGTCAATGGTTCGCCAGTCTCTTTCAAAGCACCCTCTGAAACTTCAAATCGTCTTTGTGGCCCTGGTCGGGGTCTCATAGGATTCAGTGGTTCAAAGGGATTAAAAGGATCAAGCGGCTCCCAAAGTTGACCTGATCCAAAACGCCCCTGAATACTGTACCCCTTTACACTGTCGCTGTCAATTTCGTTAATCCTCCATTCGCCTTTGAGGTTCCCGTTTCTTGTCGCTTTCTCAATCCAACTCATCATTCTCTGAATTATTTTCTTGAGGTCGCTGTTAAACACATCGAATTCTCCAAATTCGTCAGATGACACCATTTTTCACCACCCTAATAGTCTTCCATTTCTTCCAGAGTCTCTATTAGACGCCTGAATGCAAAGCTTATCAGAATGAATCTTCTCTGCCCAAAATCTGAACAACGATATATTCCCCTGTCGACCTTTTCTAAGAGTCCCCCTTCTCTGAGTTTCTTGGTGTTTTCCCAAACAATTTTGGGATTCAAATTTAGGTCTCGCATGAAATCTGCGAAGTTCATTGTGCGGTCTTCTTCCTCCATGAGTCGTTTCATCATCCTCAAGCGGGTCTCATGAGACAAGTCATCAAAAATCTTTGAAAATCTTTGAAAATCATCTCCTAAAGCCTCTAATTCGTTTTTCAGCTGTTCTTTTGGCCAGTCGGTGGGAGAAAGAGGGATTTCAAATAATACTTCTCCGTCTCGAACTAATTGTAGCTTTAGTTTCATTCAAGTTCCCTCTTGTTACCATTGAGTAATTACTATCTGATAATATATAAATATTACTTTTTGGTAATAGGCGCACACCAAGCGCTTAAAATAGAGAAAGTTGGGGGGATATCTCCGTCAGTCGCTAATTCAATTCCACCCGAGGGTTTAAACGAGGACTTAAACCTAGTCCCGTTCACTCGTAAACTCTGACTGTTTGTCTTCATTGACGTAATGCCTCTAACATCCTTTCTTGGAGGGGATTGGTGTGCTGCGAAATTATCAAATGATACATAAAGGTTTCATGAAACATTTTTCCATA
>SOJA01000110.1 GCA_004376975.1 Candidatus Bathyarchaeota archaeon | reverse complement strand
TCTTTAATCTCAGTCATTCATAAGCCTCCTCAGAAGAGTTCCTCCAATCCTGTTAGAGTTTCAAGAAAGGCTTCAACTCTGGTTCGAAATTGTCCCCATGGCACAGTAACGTCAAACTCGAGGGGATATGTTTGAACACCAACTTGTTTCAAGGCATCCCTCAGTGGGGGGATCTCTATTCCGTGGGGGTCGCAGAACTTGTTTTGAATGACTAATGCTCCTTGAACGCTAAAATCTTTGGCAAGCTTGACAGCGTGGTTGATTCTTGTGAATTCCGGCCAGTCCTTGCTAGGGCATGGAACCCTGCGGACATAGCGGGAGGCGATGGCGGATAATCTGTCTTCTTTTGGTGTTACGTCGTCCCAGATGTATCTTGAACCGGTGCAGTGTTCATCAGTCACGAAGGTTGCGCCTAAGGCTTCAACGTTTTTCATGAATACTCTGTCGTCGTTTTCGCTTCCAATAATCATGAGTCTGATTCCAGGGTTACGGTTAAGGTTTCGATTCGGCAATTCCTGCAGAAGCTTTTCTAGGAGCTTGCTGTGTTCCTCCTTGTTTACCATTTGGCTTGAGAGAACCATTTCCATGGCTTCTAAACCCGTGATTTTCGGGTTGTCCAGTTTTCTGTACTCATAGACTTTTCGCATTAACTCTCTGTTTCTGTTCATGATTCTTATTCCCCTATCCAGATCCTCGTTGGTTGTTTTCTTTCCGGTCCAATCTTCAAGGGCTTTTTTGAACTTGACGAATTCCTGAGTGAGGTATGGGATTGCGTGGGGACTTTGAACCCCATGGGGTATGAAAAGGTAATGTGCGAAGTCTATCGGTATGTGGAGCCTCCAAGCGTTGAAGGCCTGTCTTAGGTGTAGGCATGATTGGCCCTCTACGATTCCATCGATGTAATCAAATCTTCCTTTAAGCCCCTGAGCTAGACAATCTCTGCAGAGATGGCAAAACATCGCAAAGATGTACGGTTCTGTAACTGTGGGAGGTTCATGGCTGCCTAAGATTCTGACTGGTAAGATGTTGGCTGCATACAGAATCTCTTCAGGCACATAAGTACAGAAATAACCAACAACTTTGTACCCGGTCCTTTCTTTCCAAGCCTTTGCATACTCATGCCTATTGTCTATCCATTCTCTAAATTTTTCAAACACTTGTTCGACCAAATTTCCGCCCTCTATTCTCTATATAATTTCCGCGCTTTGAATATAAATGCTTTGACCTTTATATTTGTAACACGCTTTGCTGTTGTATCGATACCTGATGCCTTGACGGTTGGAATGCTTTTTTCCTTATTGGCTGTCTGATTGTGTATGTTTTCGTTTCACTATTTCCAGTATTTTTGGATATTTCAGTGCAAGTTTTGCGTACAGGTTTTTGTAGCTTGTCCATAATTTTTGATATTCTTTTGACACTGTGCCCACAATTTTTGCAGGTATTCCAGCGACGATTTTCTCGTTTTTTATGCTCTGTTTGTTCTTTACGACGCATCCTTCAGCGACCACAGACCAGACGCCGACGACTGCGTAGTCGCTGACGATTGCTCCCATGCCTATGATTGCGTAGTCTTTTACCGTGCAGTTATGCAAGATTGCGCCGTGGCCTACAGTTACCATGTTTCCGATTTCGCATGTTTCGTTTGGTCTGGCGTGGAGAACACAGTTTTCTTCGATGCTTGTTTTGTTTCCTATCAGAATGCTTCCGTAGTCGCCTCTTATCTTTGCGCCTGGCCCTATGTAGCATTGTTTTCCAATTGAGACGTCCCCAATCACTTCTGCACTACGGCTCACGTAAGTTCCTTCACCGATTTTCGGCTCTTTACGTTCAAAACGATACAAGACCATATGCTTTGCCTCAGTTAAGTTGGAGGTTCACGTGATGTTCACTGTGGAATTTGGGCCTGTGGAATAGAACCTGGTTTTGGAATA
>SOJA01000187.1 GCA_004376975.1 Candidatus Bathyarchaeota archaeon | reverse complement strand
TCATTGAAACCTACGGAATGAAACAAAGAGAAGCAGCCAACCTACTTGGCATAACCCAAACAGCGGTAAGCAAATATGCTCACCATGTAAGAGGAAGAGTTCTGTTGATGGAAAAAGAAAAGAAAGTTGAAATACTGATTTCGAAAACTGCTGCCTTACTAGCTAACGGCAACTTGAACAGAACAGCGCTTGCACTACAAATCTGCACTACATGCAAGTTTGTACGAAAAAAGGGTCTTATGTGTGAGCTCTGCAAACGCGTGGATCCAACTTTAGACATTCAACAATGTAAAGTATGTCTTTTCCTCAAGTGATTGTTCAACATCAACTGGCTTAAAGGAGCACGTTGAGCAAAAAGGAACTGAATAATAAGCTCATTACAACGGCTCCTAAACCTATCAAAAAGGCTTTGTTCCAAGAGAGTTCATGTATCTTTTTCAAAGCAATAGCGCAAAGAATGGTAGTCCATCCATAAGCAAACAAGCTTAGAAAAGTAATTGGTGTGCCCCAACTGCCTTGGTAGATATCAAGATATTCCAAGTAGGTAATGTTATAGGGAAGGAAGACAGGCGGTAGAAGAATAAATAGCAGCGCAAGAGCTCCTAAATAAACGATAGAGACTGAATAAACATATCCAAGGATAAATAACAAGTTTTTCCATAAGCCATTCCAATCTGAGAAGCTCCTTAAGGCTAACAAAACTATTCCAAAGAGAATTAGCCATTCCACCAAAAAATTGATGCCGCCTCGTATAAACGAATATGTAAGTTGCAAATCAAAGGTGTTGGAAGATGAAATGGGAGTATACTTCCCGAAAAACAAGTCATCGATTTTCAAAACAAGGTTTGCTGTATTACTCCATATTAACAGAAAACTAATCCCAGTTATGTTTGTCCAACTTGCTGATTTCTCTGACGCTCCTACCCAGTTGTCGGTGGCAAGATTAACAGTAATATTTGCCCAGACACTAGTATTGTTGGCTATATTGCCTCCTATATCCAACTCGATTTTTTTGCTTTCATTATTGAACGAAAATAACTGCAAGATTGCAGTTGGAACATCATCTGCTTCATTAATCCATTTTATTCTAAACGATAAGCGACTATATTCCTCTTTAGAGCAATTGAAACTTCCTATGTTTGTCAAACGCATCCAAATTAGTGAACTATTTGTCAAAGAAGAAGAAACACTATAATTGCCTACAATGAAATCGTAACTATCAAGAGTCACATTGTCGTTGGAGTTCCATAAGAACGACGTTGAGTTCCCAACAGATTCTGTCCATAAATCGTTTTCAGGTGTTGGGGTCTCTAAGAAAAATTTGGTCCCGCTTACATATTGTCCGCCTAAAATTAGGGGCAATGTTATCAATAGGATTAATACTGGACCTTTAATGTTCGGTTTCTCCACTATCTCTTCAAACGTCTTCATTGGAGAGTATAGCACCCTGAATATCCATTTTACAAACTCCCACGGTTGCTTTTTTTCCTGTTCTTCTTCCAAAGAGTGGGGCTCATCGATTGTCAAGTTGCGTGCATTCCTTGCTTAATTCTTCTATAAGTGGCGTAATCTACATAATCTATGAATTTGTTTTCAGCCTGATATCTTACAGTGAATTTCTGTTTAGGTCTCTTATCCATTAACTGGCTTGTGGTAACAAAAGAGTAAGCATCACTCCCTGCCCCAGAACCATAACTCGCCACTAATATTCTATCGTTCGGTTTTGCTATGTCAAGGACAGCGGCTAAACCTATGGGCGAGCACCCAGAGTACGTATTTCCAAATTTTGCAACCTGAAGCCCGGGCAGAAATTGTTCTTCTTTAAAACCTAAATCTTTAGCAACACGTGTTGGAAAAGCAGCGTTAGGCTGATGGGCTACAAAATAGTTTATGTCACGGGGTTCAAGCTTCAATCGTTCCATGAGCTTTTTGA
>SOJA01000161.1 GCA_004376975.1 Candidatus Bathyarchaeota archaeon | reverse complement strand
GAAAACTCTGAAAAAACACGACCAAACATCTGGAAAAAATCAGAAGCAGGAATCTAGAATCAAATTTCAGTTCTGAGGAACTGAAAACAATGTACACAAATCATGAGATTTGCCTAAAAATGCGGGTGTTGGATTTGACCATTCCATCGTGGGAAGCTGTCGCTCAGCGCGAAAATGGTGACGCTCAAGGTGTAGCCTAGTCGTTTTCTATAGCCTGGCGCGCGCGCTCCCGGCATACGCACGCCTGCTTTTCAAAAGTAAGACAAAAATCGTGGAAGGCGTAGATGGCTCCAAGGAGTCGCAATGATCCAACTATCATCAAATCTAAAAGATAATAGATGAAACATTAAAGAAACACGATGGTAGAAAACTGTAACGTGTAAAATGGGTGTTTGCGTGGATGGGCACTTTCGCTCGTATCTGCCGATATATCTCAAAGAGCTGGCCGCTTTTTCTTGTTAGTGTAGCTTGCATGCTTGTTGGCACAATTGTAAGCGTGCAGATTCCTCTTTTGATAAGAGACGCCATCGACGACGTTATTACTCCGCTTGCTCGGGGATTAGATGTTGAATTAGGCAAGGGTATGCTTTTTGTTTTGATGTTGAAAATTGTAGGTTTCACGGTGGTTGTTGGCTTGTTTTCTTTCATTCGGAGGTATGCAAGCACGTATTTCTCTCAGAAAGTGGTTTATGACATCAGAAATGACGTGTTTGTTTCTCTGCAAAACCAAAGTTTCGCGTTTTACGACAAAACTCACACGGGTCAGCTTTTGGCGAAAGTAACAACCGACATGGATAGAATACGCAGGTTTGTAGGTTTCCAGCTAGCCTTTCTTATGACATCCGTTATTCTTCTTGTTGTAGCATTGTACACGATGTTTTCCATCAACACCATGCTTACTCTCTTCCTTTTGCCAATAATGCCTTGTATATTTGCTACGTTCTATCTATTTGGAAAAAAGATACGTCCAGTTTTTACAGAGATAAGAGAACAATATGGCAGCTTAACTTCTGTGTTACATGAAGCCATTACAGGAATCAGGGTTGTACGAGCGTTTGCGCAAGAAGATTTCGAAAGAAAGAAGTTCACGTCTAAGAACGACAAGTACTTTGAAACAGTGTTAGCTTCAGCTAAAATCAGGGCGTTCTACATACCTCTCGTAGGTTTTCTCCTAGGATTGGGCACGATCACAATCTTTTGGTACGGAGGATCTGAAGTAATCGAGGGAACGTTGACCATTGGAAATTTAGTTGCGTTTAACGCGTACTTGGCGATGTTGACAATGCCTATGCGTTTCTTCGGCATGTTTATATCTGGTTTTCACCGGACAATGGCTGCTGGCGACAGAATCTTCGAAGTTATGGACGCTGAGAGACAGATAAAGGAGAAGCCAGATGCACTGGCGCTACCAAAATTAAATGGGCACGTGAAATTTGAAAACGTGTCTTTCAGCTACGAAAAACGTAGACCCATTTTAAAGAACATAACCTTTGATGCAAAGCCTGGAGAAACCGTAGCCCTTTTAGGAGCAACGGGCTCTGGAAAAAGCACTATTATCCGTCTTATCCCCCGTTTCTATGATGTGTCCTCAGGAAAAATCACGGTTGACAACTACGATGTTAGAGACGTTAAACTCAAGTCTCTTCGAAACCAAATAGGCATAGTTGCGCAAGAAACTTTCCTCTTCTCCATGACAATAAAAGAGAACATAGCCTACGGTAAACCAGAAGCTAAAATGGACGAAATAGTTGCCGCGGCAAAGGCTGCAAGAGCTCACGAGTTCATTTCAGCCCTGCCTAGCGGCTACGACTCAAGACTTGGAGAGAGAGGAGTAACTCTTTCAGGTGGTCAACGGCAAAGAGTAGCCATAGCAAGGGCTTTACTGATGAATCCAAGGATACTCATCTTGGACGATTCAACTTCAAGCGTTGATGT
>SOJA01000133.1 GCA_004376975.1 Candidatus Bathyarchaeota archaeon | reverse complement strand
GAACTTGAAATGGTTGAACAAACAACCGTTCCTTCAATGAAGCTTGAAAAACTAAGATTCGTAGGTGTATCCGCCTACTAACACCATTTTTCTTTTTAGCATTAGCAACCCTTATAATTCTTCATCACTATTGCTTTGATCTTGAGCACCAGATTTAGGGGATCCACCGAAATTTCTGCCTAACCAAGGTTCTATCCAAGAATAATACCGTGGTTTAGAACAAAATGTTCTGAACTTAGCAAGGTAGTGCGTACCAATTAGAGGAATTCAGTTGTGAAAGAGATAGAAGGGTTATGCACTGAAAAGTGCAAAAATGCTCGTCAAACGCGAAGCACGACTTCATGAACATACTGCTTCATTATTTCGGCGAAATTGGCGATAACATCAGCAGCGTATGGCTTGACATTGCTAAACGTTTTATCCAACGTATCAACAGGAATGAATTGTTGAAACGCAAAACGTTTTCCACCCTTGACAATTTCGCCCATCTTTGGAATATCCTCGGTATCAACGAAGCCTGGAACAACCACAGCTCTAAATTCGTATTCAATTTTTCCATTCTTCAAGATATCAACTGTACGCAAGAAATCAACGGTGTCTTTTGCTCCTAAACGTCCATATTTTTCCAATGAAGTTTTCACATCTAAAGCAACATAATCAACGTAAAGCAGACATTCTTTTAGAACTTGTGGGAAAAAACCGTTAGTATCCAGCTTGACTACAAAGCCTTTTTCCTTAAGCTTTTTCAGAAATTTCGGAATTTCCTTATGCACCGTCGGTTCTCCACCTGTTATTACTACAGCGTTCACGTATTTTCTGCGTTTTTCAAGAAGTTGTAGGACTGTTACTTCGTTTAGGAATGGAGGCTTAGGATCTAACACTATTCGCCAATTGTGACAGTAAGGGCAGCGCAAATTACAGTCAGGCGTGAAAAGCACAGTTGCTAGTCTATCTGGGAAATCTATCAGGCTTGTTTTTTTGATGCCGCTGAACTTCATACAGTCTTCACTCAAGCAGCTATAGGTGCCAAAACAACAGATTTATCAAAGCTTCTACGAATGGCGAATTCCGCCTGTTTACCATCATTCCACTGGTCAACCGGTCTGAGATAGCCAACAACCCTTGAGTAAACCTCGCATCTTGCTCCGCACATTGGGCATTGCTTGTGTTCACCGCTTACGTATGCATGAGTCGGGCAAATGCTGAATGTAGGCGTTAAAGTGAAGTATGGCAGATGAGAATTCCAAGCCACTTTCTTAGCAAGTTCAGCCGCTGCCTTCCACGAGTAAACTCTCTCACCAAGGTATATGTGGAAGACTGTTCCACCAGTGTAAAGCGTCTGCAGCTTGTCCTGATGATCTAATGCCTCAAACAAGTCTACTTCATAATCAACTGGCAGCTGCGAAGAATTGGTATAGAAGGGTTCAACGCTTTTTGAAAGGTATTTCTCATTAGCCACAATTATATCCGGATGTTTCCTCTTATCTAAGCGGGCAAGCCTGTAAGATGTGCCCTCAGCAGGCGTTGCCTCAAGGTTGTAAATGTTTCCAGTCTCTTCTTGAAAATCTGCAAGCCTGTTCCGCATGTAACTCAGCACTCTAACTGCAAATCCTAATCCTTCCGGAGTCCCTATTCCACGTCCGAAAAGGTTCAGCAAAGTCTCATTCATACCTACTAGGCCTATTGTTGAAAAGTGGTTTTTCCAGTATTTCCCAAAACCTTCCTTTACGAGGTGAAGATAACGCCTCGAGTACGGATATAATCCGTTCTTCGTGAACTCTTCAAGCACCTTCCGTTTTATCTCTAAGCTTTCCTTCGCAGTCTCCATCATTCCATCTAAACGTTCAAAAAACTCATCTTCATCTTTCGCTAAATACCCTATCCTTGGAAGATTAATCGTTGCGACACCTATACTGCCTGTTAACGGGTTTGCTCCAAAAAAACCGCCGCCGCGCTTACGCAGTTCTCTATTATCTATTCTTAGGCGACAGCACATGCTTCTAACGTCTTCGGGTTTCATACCGCTGTTTATGAAGTTTGAGAAATAAGGCACACCATATTTTGCTGTTACCTCGAAGAGTTTCTCGGATACTGTGTTTTCCCAGTTGAAATCCTTGGTTATATTGTATGTAGGTATTGGAAACGTGAAAACTCTTCCCTTTGAATCCCCATGACACATGACTTTAGCGAAGGCAAGGTTAAACATGTCCAATTCCTTCTGCATGCTGCCGTAAGTTTCATCCATCACTCTCCCACCAACGATAGTCGGTTCGTCTTTCATGAAATCAGGAACTGTAAGGTCTAGGGTTATGTTTGTGAAAGGTGTTTGAAAACCAACACGCGTAGGCACGTTCATGTTGAAAAAGAATTCCTGAAGCGCCTGCTCAACTTCCTTTCGGCTTAACCCGTCATAGTGTATGAAAGGAGCCAAGAAAGTGTCGAAATTGCTGAAGGCTTGTGCCCCTGCCGCTTCTCCTTGGAGAGTATAGAAAAAGTTCACCACATGTCCAAGAGCTGTTCTGAAGTGCCTTGCAGGAGTGCTCTCTATTTTTGCTTGCACGCCGCCGAATCCTGAAAGCAGCAAATCTTTCATGTCCCAGCCTACGCAGTAGGGTCCCAAAACGCCTAAGTCGTGGATGTGCATTGCTCCAGAGAAATGTGCATCAGCAATATTAGGCGGGTAGATCCTTGTTATCCAGTATTTTGCAATGACTGTGGATGATAGGTAATTGTTTAGACCCTGCAGCGAGTAACTCATGTTTGAGTTTTCTCTCACCCGCCAATCTTGAGTTTCCAAGTACCGGTCCACAAGGTCTGCTGAGCTTAGAAGTGCAGCTAACTCACGCATGTCTTGGTGCTGCTTTCTATAGAGAATGTAAGCTTTAGCCGTTCTTGCATGTCCGTTTTCTATAAGTATCTTTTCAACGAAGTCCTGAATTTCCTCAACTGTAGGAACGCCTTCCTCTCCGAAACGTTCCTGAAGCATAGCTACAACTTGATCGCTTAGTCTTTTGGTTAGTCCGTGATCTTTTCCCCCTACGGCCCTAACTGACTTCCAAATAGCGTTTGTAATACGTTCCTGACAAAAAGGTTCTAATCTTCCATCACGTTTCCTGACAGACTTCACTTTCTCACCTCTTTAAGTATGCGCCTGAAATCTTCAGGCTCCTCAAAACGCCTGTAAACCGAGGCAAATCTGATGTAGGCTATCCTGTCAAGCTTCTTCAGGTACTTCGCAGCTATGTCTCCGATTTCCTGCGAAGAGACCTCCTCTTTCCCCCTCATCATCAAATCTTGCCTTACACGCTCAGCTAAATCGTGAATCTGCTCCATTGTTACAGGTCTTTTCTCGCAGGCCTTCTGAAAACCCCCAATGACTTTGTTCAAGTCAAAACGTTCAATCCTTCCATCTATTTTTCGAACCATAAGTTCCACTGTCTCAATATACTCGTAGGTTGTGAAGCGTCTACCGCAGTTTAGGCATTCTTTACGACGTCTAATAGTGTTGTTTGGGGAGTCCCTGGTTTCAAGGGTTCTGATGCTTTCTGACCCGCAATATGAACACTTCATTATACCATTTCCTCTCATAATTCTCTACGAAAGTTTGCCTCACAGGTATGTCTAGTGCTTGGCAACTAAAACAAACACTATACGTAGTGTTTTGTTATATAAAATCTGTCTACACAGATATAGAAATAATCAGTTTACGAAGAATAGAAACAATGTGCAACGTAGACATAACCACACAAAATAGAAAGCATGAAATAACGCTTTTCTAGATGAATGACGCCCGATTCTGAGTCATAGAGATCACGCTTAAAGCTTTCGTGTCGAAGATTACTATAATATCTCAGAAAATATTTATATATTACAAAAATCACTGTGATTCATTCGTGATGTAATATGTGTAAAGAGAAAGAAGAATGCGAACTTAGAAATGATCCAAAAGGCTGCGCTCTAAAACACATAAGTACAGCTCGCCAACTGCTTTCAAGAGGCGATACCAAAGGCGCCGACCTCGAATTAGATTACGTAGAAAAGCATTGGAAAGAAAAATAAACAGAAGCTACCCATAGTATCAAAGGCAAGATGGGAACATGTGCAACAACGGATGTGGAAACTCCAACTTAAAGGAATTTAGTCAATTCCAAAAATACTTCAGAGCACTTCATTGCCCAACAAGATGGCTAATAATTCGCTCGATAGGAAACAAAACAAAAAGCTCCAACGAAATACTGAAAGAATTGAAGAAGGCTGGAGAATCACTTTCTAGATCAGGACTATACTACCACCTCTCTGAATTGGAAGAAGCAGGCATCATTGAAATGGCGAGTTACAGGAAGACTGGGGGAGGAGCGCCTGAAAAGACTTGGAGATTGAAAACAAAGGAAATCAAGATCAACCTGTTACAGAACAAAATCTGATAAGAACTTTTTGGGTGCACTAGGGCCTATAAGTACATCCAGACAAGATAGTGAATCTGCTAAATATTTGACCTGATCGCAAAGCTTCTCTTTTTTTAAAATCATCCTAAAAATGGAACAGCCTAACTGTTCAATTAGAGTTAGATATATTCTTGTAAGATTGTGATATGACATTTAAGTCAATTCTCTTCTTCAGGGCGAATGCCCATTTCTTTTCTTCTTTTTTAACGAACCCAAGCTTTTTATAGAGCTGCAACGCGGGAAGGTTCACCTCCAAAACTGAGAGTTCCAGCCATTTCTTGCCAAGTTGATTTGCCAATTTGTCGATATAATCCAATATATGTGTGGCTATTCCGAGTCTTCTATATTTCGGGTTGACGGATAGACTGTTGATGTATAAGGCTTGAGGTTTTTCCTTGATGACAAATGTGCCGACTACCTGCTCATTTAATTTGACGAAGTAGCGTTTTCCTCTGAAAAGAATAACCTCCATCGCCAAGATATAGGGTATAACCGTTAGTGAAAACAGCAGTCGTGGACCTCCGGAAAACAGAAGATTTCCACCTTCACTATTTTTGAAGAAATTAAAAGTTAAGAGGTTAAAGGTTAGATGCTCAAATCTGCTTGCAGTCGTGATTTTGAGGAAGTGGCGGAAAGCTCTCATAACAACAACGCTCTCATGAATCATGATTGCCGTTGACATTTATAATCGGCTTTAGCAACACTGGACAATGCAAATATCACACAAGAAAGCAGCAGCACTGCGGTTAATGTTGGAAACGAGCCTTTATAAGCTAGGTTTGTTGAAAGTATCATCCCTGTAATGATTGGCCCTATGGTTTGACCAGTATCCATTATTGTGGCGAGAAAACCCATGGATGTGCCAATCAATTCCTTGGGTACAAGCTCGCTAACTAAAGCAGGAGTAGAAGAAGTTACCATTGCAAAGCCAAGTCCATAGACCACTGAAAGCAAAAGGAGAATTGAGAAATCAGAGACAAAAGGAATTATCAGTAAAGGAAGACTACCTATTATGCAGCCTACAATTATTGGAATTCGCCTTCCAATCTTGTCCGAAATTCTTCCCATGTACGGTTTAGCGATAATTGGCATTACTAGGCTTCCACTAATAACGCCGATTAGAAGCCAGTCAAAGTGAACAACATACATTAAATAACCTACCAGAAAGTATTCAACCGCACCATAAGTGTAGAATTGACAAGCTTGAACAAAACTCACTATTAAAACTCCATGGTTTCCAGCAACTGTTCTCCATCCGCGAAATACTCCTTTAACGCTCTCTTTGGAATTTTCTTGTTGCAAAGTTATAGGCTGCTTCCTCCTTTCGACCAAAAATAACAAAGCTACAATAAACGCTGTCACTCCAGCTGCGCCTACAGCCAAATAAAGCATATGAAAATCTGTATTGGTGACAAGCAATACACATGCGCCCAGAAAAGGCGCAATTCCTCTCCCAACATACGTTGCTGAAGAGAAAAGCGATATACGTTCTCCTCGTTTGGTTGGAAACAGTTCAACTATTGAAGCTTGAACGACTGGAACAAAAATTGCAGTCGCAAACCCATGATAAAACCTGACGAGGATGAGTTGCCACCAAACGGTTATTAGAAGATAAAGGAAAGGAGCTGAAGCGAAGACAAATCCTGCCATTAACAAGAATTTCTTTCTTCCATACTTGTCTGAAAGCGAAGCAGCAGGCAGACTAATCAAGATGCCTGGGATTGTTGAAGCTGAACCAACAAAACCCGACCAAACTTCAGGGGTTCCGAGATTTGTGGCGAACGGGTTCAGAACAGGATTTTTAGACATTGTGGAGCTTAGAATTGCGAATATTCCCATGATGCAGAGTGTTAAAAAGATGCTGTCTCTGGAGTTTTTTGTCTGTGAAGCCATTTACAAACCAGCTTTAATAGTTACTGAGCTTTAGTGTTGATAAAAAAAAAATAAAGGGAAAAGTGAGGTTAGCTTGTTGTTTCTTCCTGCATTTTCTTTCTTAAAAATTCTCTCCGCTGTTTTCTGTTCATTTCCTCTAATTCATTCTTGTGTTTCTCCCGGAGTATCTTGAGTTTGCAATAAGTGTAAAAGGCGTCATAAACGTAAGTAGCTTTTTCTACTGCTTCAAAATCGTCTTTCACGTTGAATCTTGCGCCAGTCATTATTGCACTTAGCCCTATCCCGTCAGGCGCCAGTTCAGTGTCACGCGTATCTGCAGAATGAACGATTTTGGCGAGTTCATGGAGGACTGGGTCCTCCAGTTTGTATTCTTCTATTATGGTTTCGAAGCTGCATTTTCCATCTCGGTGTCCAAGTTTAACTCCGGGTGCATCAAAAGGTGTTGCTCTCTGAGTCTTTGCGACTTCGGCTATTTCCTCTGTTGACACGAAGATGAATTCGGCTTGTGTATCTATGAATTTCTTGATAAGCCATGGACATGCCGTTCTGTCCACATGAACGAATTCGCGGGTTACCCACTTCACAAGTTTCACCTCTCTTTAGGATAGTTGCAGTTGGAATTAAGGTTTACGAATAATTCGTCTTTCAAGTTCATAACTCTTTTCGGGGTATGTTTAACGTTAAGTTTTATGTAGGTATTGATTGTTGAATCGTAAAGCTTATTAAGTATTACGATAAACGAAAATAGTGAATGGTGGTTAATAATGGGAAGCCCTTCTGAACGCGAATGCAAAGAAAAATTGAACAAAATTAATGAAAAGCTGAACAAACGTGCAAGAAATATACGAAAGGACTTCGCAAACATTGCAAAAATGAAAGTGGAAGTCTTAAAGAAATCCGAAGAGGTAAGACGTTCTGCAGAACGTGACATAGACAAGATCGAAGGAAAAATAACAAAGTCGAAAGATTTGGCACCGGAGTCCAAGAAGAGACTTCGTTCAGAGATTATCACTTTGAGAAACACAATCAAACAAGAATATGTCGAGCTAAAAACGCAGATTTCTAGGACATTGATACCAGCGTAGGCAAAACAGTTACATCATGAGAAAAGCTTTTCGCAAAAACAGTGAGAACTTTGCATTGTGGAAGTGTTAGGTTGGAAGCCACGATCTATCCCATTTTTGTCATGTTACTTAGGCTGGTGACTACAAAGCAACGATTGTTTTATAGTCATATTCTGTAATATTTTGTTTCTGGAAATAAGTATCTTAAAACTCAATATACTAGATATCATCTGTGATGATAATGCAGACAAATCACATCCTCCACCTGTTAAGAGCAGAGGAAGCAAAACTGCAAACAGAAATAAGAAAAACGCAAAAGGCACCTAAGGACACATTAATCAACATGAAGCTTTTGTTAATGCAAACAAACTGCGAACTCTTAAGGAATACATGCAACACATTATGGACAATGCATCTGCTAAAAACATCAATATGTGTGACGAAAACACCGTTGACAACTCTTAAGTCTCTATCAAAAGCAACGGTAAATCAGAGTTTATCAATGACCTAGATACAGTCTAAACATTTATTATCATATCTTTGTTCTATCGTCAGAGACGAACCATGACCATCACGATCCGAAACTTCACCGATAAAGACCTATCAAACATAGTTAAACTGCTCAATGAAACACGTAGAGAATCATACGAGCCAATTCCCTTCAGTAAGGAAGAACTCAGCTCTCAAATTAAGGAATGGAACCTTGAGATTTTAGTAGCTGAAGAAGAAGGCGAAATTGTAGGCTCTGCAGCATATAACAATGGACAGTGGGGTGAAGAAATCGAGTGGCTTTCAGCAAATGAAAAACCAAACCGTAAATTTATAGAGAACTTATTGGTCACAGAAATTGAAAAACATGTTAAAGGCGATACAGTCTTTACAGTCGTTGATGCTGAAAGCCCAGAAATCAACGAGTGGACTAAACTTGGCTTCATGGCTGAGGGTGGACTTTATCATATGGTTGCAAGGCTAGACGGTTTAAGATCTCTTCCAGAAGTTCCAGAAGGCATCGTTATCCGCTATTTAAGAGAAGAAGAGGAAAAAGATTTTGTCGAAGCCGTGAATGCGGGATTCAACAGGGAAAGATTAGAGCAAGGTGTCATCCAAAAATGGAAGTCTAAATGTCCTCCTTTCAGTGAAGAATGGATTCACGTAGCTGAGCTTAACGAGAATATTGTATCAGTTATTGTCTCCAGACCAGACGTGAAATACAACAGGTTCTTCAGAGGCAATCGAGGCTATCTTGGTCCAGCAGCCACCCTTCCCGAATATCGCAGAAAAAATCTTGCATCTGCCCTTACATTTCGGGCGATGAATTCTCTATTCAAAAAAAAGATGAATTCCGTAGCATTATACACTTCTGAAAAGAACACTGCATCCGTTAACCTTTTGCGAAAACTCGGGTTTAAAATTGGGCATCACTGGAGATTCATGCGGAAAGCACGTCTTAAGTGATACACCAAATTACCATATAGAATTGACGAAAAGTTTAAGGGTTAATAGGAAAGAAAAAAGTGATGATGTTGTTGAAAAGTTTAGGATCTACTTGTGCGAGTTAGTTCCCCCTCAGCTTCCAACTCCTTTACTCTTGTTTCAATGAATCCTGCGACTTTCTCTTGGCTGTACCTCTTTTCTTCTTGTTGCTTCACCAGTTCTTCCTTGATTGTGTTAAGGACTTTTTTGATATCGAAAGGCTTTATTATGTAGGCGTCTGCACCTCTGTTCACTGCTTCTACTGCGTTTTGCAGCGTTGGGTAGCCAGTGATGATTAATTTTCGCATTTTAGGCGTTGTAACCTTCATTTTTGTTAGAAGGTTTATTCCTTCCATGTCTGGAAGTCGTATGTCGATTAAGGCTAAATTGTAGAATTTCTTTTCGGTTTTTGCTATTGCTTTTTTAGCCGTACCTACCGAGTCTACAGCATATCCTTCGTCATAAAGTATTGTTGTTAATACTTTTCTTATGTTTTCGTCGTCGTCAACAATGAGGATTCTAGCGATCTCACCCATACTTTTTCACCTCCTTGCTTTTTTTGTCTGGTTGGAATAGTCACAGTGAAAATTGTGCCTTTCCCAAGGACACTCTTTATAGAGATGGAGCCTCCTTGGGCTTCTATAATGCGTTTGCATATTGCCAAGCCGAATCCCATCCCCTTCGCTTTTGTTGTGAAAAGTGGAGTCCAAAGGTTCTTCATGGTTTTCTTCGATATGCCTACTCCAGTGTCTGAGAAGACAAATTCCATGTTGCCGTCGAGTTTCTTACAGTCTATTGTTAGCACTCCGCCTTTAGGCATGGCGTCGACAGCATTTTTAATTATGTTGACAAAAGCTCTTTTAGTTTTTCCAACGTCAACATTTATTTTCGGCTTGTTTTCCGTCAAGTCAAGTACCTTAATGTTCGTCGGAATCTTAACAAGAGACAACGCTTCTTTCATTATCGACTTTGGATCGATCTTCGTCAAGTCCAGCTGGATTTCTCTTGAATAATCCAATAGGTCGTTTATTATCTTGTTTGAATACACTATGTTCTTTTCTATGAGATCAAGCATTTCTGTTACTTTACCGTCAATTTTCGAACCTACCTTTTTCTTTAGATAGTACGCAGCTCCATTAATGCTTGTTAGAGGGTTACGTAGATCATGGCCTACCATACCCGCTAATTCGCCTATGACCGCGAGTCTTTGTGCCTTGAGCAGTTGTTTTTGAGATTCCTTCAACTCACGGGTTCGCTTCTCCACCTTTTCTTCAAGCTGCTCGGCGTAGGATTCAAGCTGTTTCCTTGCTTCGTTCAAACTTTTAATGAGTTGAGCGTTTTCAATGACCATGGCGGCTTGATGCAGGAAGAGTTCCAAAGGAGCAAGCGACTCTCGAGTTGGCGTTCGACCAGCCACAGGATCATCCATGCTTAGAATGCCTACTATTCTTCCTTCAGGAGTCCGCAAAGGAGCGTAAAGCATATCTTGGGGGTGCCAATCAACCATTTCTTCTAGTGAAAGTCTGCTGGGAACGCCTGCGTAAGTAGTTGCTTCCTCAGGGGAGACTTCAGGTGGAACGCCGTGAACGCATTCTCGAATCCACGGGTCACTCCAAGGCAGATAGTAAAACTCGTTTATCTTGAACCGTTCGAACTTTGGACCTAACCGTTCTCTCCAGACATGTCCCGGCGCTTTTCTTTCAAGTAAGATTTTGATTTCTACCTTAGTGAGGCCGGCTGTGACGAGAGCTGTTCCCTCTAGGTTTTCATCTCTGAGAGAGATTACGATTCTTCTCCACCCAAATTTTCTGATGGCTTTTGCAATTACTCTTAGCCTTTGGTGTGTGTTTTTCATACTCATAATTTCTGTGGAGCTTTTCATTAGGTTTGCTAGCCTGCTGGTGATTTTTCTAAGCTGTGTGTGTCTGTTTATGTCACTTATAGCGATGGCTGCGTGAGAGGCCAACAGCTCGAGAAGCCGCTTGTCCTCTTCATCAAAGGCTGCAAGATTCTTGCTTTCTACGTTTAAAACACCTAGTACCTTTTTTTCAACTTTGATGGGTACAGCAAGTTCGGAGAGCATGTTTGGCTTACCTAGGATGTATGCTTTTTCCTTTCTGATATCTGGAGCGAAAATTGGATTACATGTTTTTGCTGCTTTAACAGTTATGCCTTTTTCTCCATCTAATAGTAGATTCAAAGAGAGTTGCTTGGAGTATCCACGCTGGGATACTAGTCGAAGCATTTTTCCTTGTACCATAAGAATGGAAGCATATTCAAACCCTAATGTTTTCTCCATGGCCTTTAACGTCACTTTATAAACATTTTCTAAACTCTCTGCCATGTTCAAGCTCTGACCGTACTTATTCAGTGCAGAAAGGCTCACTTCAAAACGTTTCCTTTCCTTTTCCATCTTTTTTCGTTCAGTAACATCCCTGAATATCCCTTGAATCATTTTTTTGCCCCGAAACTTGAAGACGTTAGCTTTGATTGCAACCTCTTTGATTTCACCCTTTTTCGTGATAACCTGCGTCTCCAAAACCCCCCCTTCCATTTCTTTGAGATGCTGCTTGAAAGTGCTACTGAGCTCCCCTTGAATTCTCTCAGGAGGATGAAGGATACGCTGATGCTTACCAATCAGCTCCGATTTTTTTCTACCCACCAACTCCAACGCTGCACGATTACAATCAACAATTATGCCAGTCTCAGCATCGGCAACAAAAATAGCATCCATCGCCTCCTCAAACTGCCGTCTATACTTCTCCTCAGACTCCTTAAGTGCCTGCTCTATCTTCTTACGTTCAGTGATGTCGAAGGCTATCCCGAATTGAGCAGGTTTGTCCCCGAGCCATTTGATCGCTTTACTAGTACACCTATACCAGCGTTTGTTCCTTTCGTTTTGGTTCTCCCATACATAGGTTTTCCCGAGGTTTTCTCCAAAGATGTATTTATCAGTGCAGAAGGCGCATGGATGATCTAGGTCATGGAAAATCTTGTGGCATTTCTTGCCTAGAATTTTCTCGCCAGCCAGCTTCTTGAGTTCATCGTTGGCAAAGAGTATCACATGAGTCTGAGGGTCTAAAACGAATACTGGCTCAGTTATTCCATCAAAAAGTGCACGTAGCTTTCTCAGTGCATGTTCTTTGTTATTGCGAACTTTATTCTTCTCCATTTATGCATCCCTCTTCAGTAACAAACGTTCCTTTGCGTTATTCACGTATGCCAAGAAGTTCCAGCTTTCCACTTCTTCGAATTCCAGCCCCAACTTTTCGTAAAGTCGCTTTGCAATGAGCTTCTCAAGGTAACATGCTCCAGGCCCGAAAATCTTTCCCAACGCTTTTGCAAATTCTGTCAAGTTTGCTGGAATGTTATCTTTCCTTATTTCAAAGGAAGTTTCAAGATGAAACAAAATAGCTTGCTTTGGCGAATCCCCTAGGGAAGATAAGCCTTCTTCAACGGCTTCTAAAAGGATTTTTCTAAGGTTATTTTGAGGCAAGCAAATTCCCCGAGGGTTTAATGGTAGGAGTCTTGGAAATGAAATTTAATGGAGCTTTGATAAATCCTTTGTGAACTGTGGATATGTATTTCTGAAAACCTATTTTGAGGATGGTTCTTAACGTTTCCTTCTCTTCTTCAGAAAGCTACATTTTGCAGCTGCAACATACTCGACAAATATGAGCTCTTTATTTTTGTTCCATTGAAGAGGCCGCCCGGTTTTTTCATAGAGTTGTTTCATTATCAGAATCTCGAGAAATTGGGCTCCTGCCCCAAAGATTTTCTCAAGCCCCTCTGCGAAATCTTCAATGTGTTGAGGGATTTCAGTTCTTTCTATTTTGAATTTTTTTTCAAGGTGAAAGTAGATTGATTGCCTAGCAGAGTCTCCAAGAGAGGCTAGAGCCTCATCTACCGCTTCAATCAGAAGTTTTTCGAAGCCATTCTTTGCCAACTTTCAGCTTCTCCAGTCTTATAAAGGTAAGAGATACCTTTAGGACTCTATAACTTCCTATGGATTTTTAAAGTTAATTCTTGGTTACGGTGATTTCTACCTTAAATTCGCATTAGAGTGTGTGTTGTATTAGGCTGGAATAGAGGGGGTCGCAGCGCGCCCACAAACTTGTTTCTTCTGATCACAGAGTAAGACTTGCTCAGACGTGCTCTGATGGCTATGGCACCGTGCCTTGAAATTGTTGTTCTGTATCTTAAGCATATAATTCATTCTTAATTTGGAAATCATGCTTGGTAATTGATTTGGAATAAGAATTGTTGGTTCATAAGCTTTTTCCATAAGCTTCTTCGAATTGGAAGCAGAGTAAGGTTTGGTCTGGCTTTGATAGAAAAGGATGTTATCCGTTGGAAAGTTGAATCTGTCACCCTTATTTTCATAGTGGTTTGTGTTTCCCTTTCTCTTTATCTAACCTTTCTTTCCGTTCAAATACTTGATGATAACTTGAGTAAACAGCTTGTGGCATTTGCTGTTTTCTTCCTAGTAACTGGAATAGTCATTTTTGCAGCATTAACAGTTCACTTAGGAATAAAAAAAGTAGTTTCACAAACAGAAGATATTGTGAAAAAGTGAAAAACCAAATAGGGAAAACGGAGCTTTGAACAACGAACATTCAGTTTCCTATGGAAACTTTAAATGTCCATTTCAAATAGTAGACTCGCGAACGTGGCTGAAACTCTGTAATTTCTCATCTTGCCTCTGTAGTTTTCAACACACAGTCAATTGAATGTTTATGAATTATCTCAGCTGAATCGAGTTTGGGTCATGTGGTTATCGGGTGTACGTAGAATGTGAAGTGTTACCATTTGCAAGTTATGAATTTGGATTGCATTCATAATGTAGAAAGCGTGGACGCTTTGTTTTTTCTTTCTAGATGAATCGATGAGTTTTGCTGTTTGTATTTCTCAAGTCGTGTAGGTGTGTTGTAGTTTAGTTGAACAATGTGGGAGAAAGGTTTATTAAGACTCCAGATATCGGAAATGCTGTGATGATTCATGAGAACAAATCCAAGAACTGGTCCATACAGGATGAAGAAACATTCAGAAGCTGAAAACATGATGGCTTACCTCTTCATGTGGAACTTCTTGATCAATATAGGTCGAGTTAAGAATTGAGCGCTGTTAGCTTTCCGTCTGTTTCTTTGCTTCATTCAAATGCTTAAACCGCTCTAACAATTGCTGTCATTAGCTAACAGCTCAAAGCCATTTTTTTCACAGATGTTTTTCTTACACTTACCATACATAAAGAACCAAGTGGAATTAGTGTTCAAATGTGAAAGAATGGTTACGTAAGATGAGGAAACACATGTTATTCAATACGACATGAGTCTTTGCCTGCAGGTTCAACAAAAAGCAAGATTACTGATGTGTAGAACCTCCAGTTAACTTGAAAGAGCACACGTGAAAGCGGGTGCATTTAATAATATGGTACATGGAATTTTTCTAGCATTACGGCTTCTACCTTTGAAAAATCAGAATAGTGAAAATGCTTTGCTTAGGTAAAGGCATATATTTGTCTGCGTGACTAGAAGCTTTCACAATTAAATGTCTTAAGGCGAAAAGGATGACGCTTATCGACAAAATAAACAGGCTGAGAAAAGAGAAGAATGCAATTATTTTGGCTCATAATTATCAGCGGCCAGAGATTCAAGACATTGCAGACTATGTTGGGGATAGCATAGGGTTGAGCAGGAGAGCCATGGAAGAAGAAAATGCGAAGATTATAGTGTTTTCAGCCGTGGATTTTATGGCGGAATCTGCAGCTGTTTTGAACCCGGAAAAAAAGGTTTTGTTGCCTACGCCTGGCGCTCGTTGTCCCATGGCTCAGATGCTTACTGTCAACGAAATTAAAAGGTGGAAGGTGCTTTACCCACTTGTGCCTGTGGTTTTGTATGTGAACACTTTGGCTTCAACCAAAGCCTACTGTGACATATGTTGTACTTCGGCAAATGCTGTAGAAGTTGTGAATTCCGTGAATGCTGAAACAGTGCTTTTCGGACCAGACCACAACTTGGCTGAGTATGTTCGCAGGGAGACAGGGAAAACAATTATTCCGATTCCCGAGAGAGGTTTCTGTCCTACTCATCTGCTTTTCCAGCCTGAAGATGTGCAAGTACTTAAAATGAAGTATCCAGACGCCGTTGTTATAGTTCATCCTGAATGCACAGTTGAGATGCAGAACATAGCCGATTTTATTGGAAGCACCTCGCAGATGTGTAGGTATGTAAGAAAGAGTAATGCAAAAACTTTCATTGTTGCCACTGAGGAGGGAATTATTCATCGCTTAAAAAAGGAGAACCCTGGAAAACAGTTCATCTTGGCCTATGAGGATGCTGTTTGTCCAAACATGAAGCTAAACACTCTTGAAAGGATTTATGCATCCTTGAAAGAGGAAAAATATGTGGTTACCGTTCCTGAGCCCGTAGCGAAAAAAGCTCGCAAAGCGCTGGAAAAAATGTTCGAGTTAGAAACTAAGTGAGATGGGATATGTTCGAAGAAGAGTTGACGAAAGAAGAATTTCGGATTCGTCAGAAGCTTGTGAAAGACTTTGAACCTTGTAGTATTCAGTCTCTATTCATTCGAGCAAACTTGGTACTGCAGATTCTAGGCTGTTTACTTGATAATTGCATTATTTGAAGAGCGTTAGTGAGGTAGATTAGGAAATGAGTGGTGAACACAAACAATTTATATTTGAGGAAGATGAAGAATTGAGGCGTATAAAGGAAAAGAAGTTAAAGGAACTTATGAGACTGAAGGAGAAAAAGCAGGAAATGAGCACAAAACCAGTTCACGTGACTGATTTGAATTTCAATGAAAATATCCACAAACACACGTTAGCTTTAATTGATTGTTGGGCGTCATGGTGTGGTCCATGCCTAGTCGTAGCTCCGATAATTGAAGAGTTGGCGATGGAATATGCTGGAAAAGCCTTTGTTGGAAAACTTAATGTTGATGAGAATCCTAAAACTGCAGAACGTTTCCAAATCTTCAGTATCCCAACGCTGCTGATAATTAAGAGTGGGAAAGAAGTGGACAGAATCGTCGGGGTTGTCCCTAAAGACCATATTGAAACACTGTTGAGAAAGCATTTGGAGTAAAAACTATGGATATTCAGGAACGCAGAATAATAGGTGCGCTTCTGCTGCTTTTAGGCTTGTCCTGTTTAGCTGTAGGCATATATCGAGGCCAGCTGGATGAAATAGTTGAGATGCTGCAGACGGCTTTCAGAACAGTGGCTTAGGGCTTATGGAATAGACTGGACTTTTTTATGGTTGCTCTAGGGTTTGATGAGTGGTTAAGTTGGGTTCAATAATTGAGAGTGGAAATGCAGAAAGTGAGGCGATTTTGGAAGTAGCTAAACTCATGTTAGTTGCTGCGCGGACTGCTCCTAAGTCAGGAGGCGTAGATGATATTTTGACCCTGATTGTTTTCGGTGAGAAGAAAGATGCCATAGCTGATAAAATGGAAGAGATAGCTGAAGAGCGAGGAATTGAGGGTTTCAGGCGTGATGCGGGAAATGTTAGAGGTTCAGAGGCGGTGGTTTTGATTGGAGTGCGGGGAAACAAAAGTTTTGGACTGAACTGTGGAGCGTGTGGCTACATGAACTGCATAGAATTTGATGAAGCTCAGAAAGGATTTGGCGAAGATTTTCTTGGTCCAACGTGTCTTTTTAAGGCTTTAGATCTGGGTATAGCCTTAGGTTCAGCTGTGAAAACTGCAAGTGTGTTGAACGTTGATAGTCGCATAATGTATCGTGTTGGCACAGCTGCTTTGAAGTTGAGTTTGTTGTCTGAGGCGTCGGTTGTTATGGGGATTCCAGTTTCAGTAAAGGGTAAAAGTATTTATTTTGACCGTTCCAAGTGAGTTCTTTTTTTAGGGTTAATCCTTCGTTTTTTCATACATCTTTTCCAGGGTCCAGCGTATGCTTGATTTGAGTTCTCTTAGACGGTTAGTGTCAAAATTCTTGATCACTAGCTCATGGATTTTATCGTTTTCTTGGAGAATGTTGTAGGAGAAGATTTTGTCGGGTGTTAACTGTCCGTTTCTGGCTAGTTCACTGTCTTTTTCCTGCATTTTTGCCAGCACCCTTTCTATGAGGAATTGTGTGAATGGGGGCGTGTTGATGTTGAAGTGTTTGTCTTCAGCCATGATGACGTGCAGCGAATCGTGGTTTATGTGCATGTTTGCTAGGGGTTCGCCTGTGACAGTTTTCAGCTGGTTTGCATCTTCGTATTGTAGGAGAGGTTGAACCATCTCCTCTTTTTTCACTGCTGAAACTTCTGTTGCGGCTGGGGTCTTTGTGATTTCGGCACGTTTGAATCCTTTTTCCAACAGTATTGAATTTACGGTTTCAAGCATTAGGGTTTGTTCGTCGAGTTCAGATTCTAGTTCTTCAACTCTTTTTTCAAGTTTTTTCTTGAATGCTACGAGTTTCTTTATTTTTTCTGCGTCTAAAGACATGGTCTTCACAGTCTTATTTTAGAGGTTCTTTCCTTATCAAGTCTTTGACGCGTAAACCTAAAATTTTAGTTGTTGTTAGGCGAGTGTTGTGATTTCTTGTTTTTCAGAATCAATTTCTGGGCTGAAAATTGGTTGAAGTTTGACCTTTAGATCGTTCTTGAGGAATTTTTCAAACTCTTGGAAAACAGGGCTATCTGTATTGTTAAGTTTAAAGCCTAGGTTTTTTCCTTTTGATATCGGGCTTAGGTTGTAGAGAGCTATTCTCTTGGAAAAGTCGGGGTTCTCAGAAATTGTTTTAGCCAATGTTTTTGGTGGTGTTTCCGAGAGCAGCCATGCAATGTAAGATGCTTTGACAACACGGTAAGATAAGCCCTCTCGAACAACGCATTTTCTGTTTGTGGTTATGCTTTTGAAGGATGAAGGATGAACACTTTTTGCCCATACAAAGTTGTGATATCCATTGTCGGTTTCAATCCAATCGTCTTTTTCAGAGGTTTTCCAACTATGATACTTGCATAAATTCTTAAATTGTTCAACGATTTCCCGAATCTTAGGAGTCTTCATCTTTTGATCACATGCCTCTACTGATAGTATCTTCTAGAACTATATTCTATAATGCAAGCCGTAAATTTAAACTTATTTGTCGGTTTATCCGAAAAAATGTAGGGAAGAGAGTATTAAGCTTGGAAATTTGTCGTTGCATCTTATTTTTTCGAACATTTTTACGGAACAGCTCTCTGGGTGAAAATTGATTCATGAAGCCAGGAGCATCTATGGTTTCCTGGCAGCAAAAATAATTAGTACAAAGGCACATAGGTTTGTGAAAGGCAGAAGGTGAACTTTGAAATTTAAAAATAACGTTGTTTCCTTGGATGCTATAGATTTGAGAATTTTGGAGGCTTTGCAAGAGGATGCTAGGCAGACATATACGGCCATAGGTGAACGGTTGGGAATAGCTCACTCGACGGTTTATGACAGAATGAAAAGAATGGAGCGACATGGGATCATTGAGAAATACACTGCTGTAATAGATTTTGAAAAGGCTGGAGCTAAAAATATCACAGCTATAATGACTGTTTTTACAGATCCTAAGGAAAGTGAGAGGGTTGCGGAAAAACTATGTGAGGCACCGCAAATGCTAGAAGTTTATACGTCCCTTTCCGAAGAGCTTTTAATCATAGCAAAAGTTGTTGCAGAAAATCAAGAAAGCTTACATGAATTCATTGCCAGTTCAGTTGCTCCATTGCCTGGGGTTTTAAGGATTCGCACGTCGATGATTACAAAGAAGTTTAAGGAAACACAACTTTCAATCACCAATAACCCTGAGAAGTTAACATTTATAAAAGAAAGACATACTAAATAGAAGGAAACAAATGGTGAATGAGAAAATGAGATCAAGAGTTCTCAGGCCCCTTGCAAGAGAAAAAGCATTTTATTTCTTCACTTCCATTGGAAATTATACAGGTGAAAGTGCAGCTTCGTTGAAGGAGTTTATGGATAAAGTAGGTGAAGTAAATGTGAAGTCGTTAGAGTTTCATTTTTATCGTGGGGACTTTGAGAAGTGGGTAGCAGAAGTTTTGGAGGATAAGGACTTAGCTGAGCATATTAGGACGTTTAGAGATTTGTCTCCGGTAGGAGAGAAGTTGAAGAATGGGCTTTATCGTATTCTTATTAGAAGATACTCCAGATTGAAAAGTATGCCTCAATTCTGACTTCGAAAAAAAGGTTTT